>JAPKXR010000353.1 GCA_026394715.1 Methanomicrobiales archaeon
GTCACGAAGGGAAGTGCTCCAGATGCGGCAGACTGAACTTGCCCGGAGGGCAGGAGTCAGCCAGTCAATGATCGCCCGCATTGAAGCAGGGAGTGTCGACCCCCGCGTCAGTACCTTAACCCGGATACTTAACGTGCTGAACAGTGCCGTCAGGCACCGCATTACTGCGTCAGATGTGATGCATACACCCGTTTTTACGGTAAAACCGATCGACCCCATCACAACGGCAGTAGAGATCATGGATAAAAACAATATCTCCCAGCTGCCGGTAATAGAAAACGGTGTACCAGTCGGATGTATTTCGGAGACCGCCATTGTTAATGCAATAGAAGAGCAACGGCTCCATAGAAGTCACATCTATTCGGCAACTGATTTCATGGAGTCCGGTTTTCCTACAGTCCCACCTGATACGGACGTCGAAACGGTGGTATCAATCCTTCAGCACCACCACGCAGTGCTGGTCCTCGAAGGCGGACGAGTGCAGGGAGTGATAACGAAACATGACCTGATCTCCCTGATAGTCCGTCCATAGGAGAGGCCAGGGATTACCGAAAAAAAGTCAGGTAACCGTCCTCAACAGGTGACACACTCATATTTTTGAGACGAGGTCACGCAGGACGGCCTCAGGGTCTTTTGCCTTGACCACGCCTGAGGCGAGAAGGACTCCGTCAGTCCCAAGATCGATTGCAGTCCTTACGCACTCCCCCGTCTGTATCCCCGCTCCGGTTAATACCATGACCTTCGGATTTACCAACCTGACTGCATCCACGGTCTTTTTTATTATATCCGGGTTCGCCTTCGCCACCGATACACCGCTCCCGATTAATTCCGGTGGTTCAACTGCCACATAATCTGGTGACAGGGCTGCAGCTGCCGCACTCGCTGCTTCATTATTGGTACAGACAACGGAAACCATGTGCGCTGAACGGAGCGCTGATACTGCGGCATCAATATCGACAAGAGTAAGCCTCCGTTCTGAATGATTGACCAGGGACCCCTTGGCACCTGCCTGTTTCAGTGCTTCTGCGGTGATAGTACCCGTGTGGGCACCCGGTTCAATCCCATCAACGTGCTGGGCAAATACGGGGATTTCATAATGCCGTGATATCGGGTGGATATCAAGATACGAGGGCGCGATACCGATTAACACACCACTGTCAGCACTGACAGCCTGGGCAATAGACGCAATCCGGTGCGCATGCTGTCCGGTACTTTCACGGTATGTCTTTAAATTAATCAGGATAAATGGGGCTGCCATATTCTTTCAACCCCATATATGCATCGTTTGATTAAGAACTGCACGCTTCGGCATTCTCATACAAGATTTCCACGAAAGGATGCAGAAGTGATACCACCAAGCGAGATCTTTTTCACCGCAGTAAGGAGATCAATAAATTGTTCCTGCCCCAACGGGTCAATAGAACGCCTGATTGCTTCCCTGTATAACGATACCATTTCTTTAACGTAAGCAGGAGTCTTATGGCGGGCATCGATTGCGACCGATGAAATACCCGAATTAATAAGCCCCGGGATACTGTCAATCAGGCATATCTCGCTGGAGTTACAGATATGCGTTTGACACCAGGGATCAACATAGAATGGAAATACCCTTCCGGTGCTATCCTGCAAGCCCTGGAAGTGCCTCTCACTTAGCCGATCGCAGGAACCATTCCCGTTGGGCATGCCAGCCGGAATACAGTCCCTGCTGTTGAGTACCTCAAGGTTACCCTGGACGATTACTTCAAATGCAGGAGTTTTTCCGGGGCAAAACCACGTAGCCACTGCGGCTATATCATCGTTTGATAGTTCAGGTGACAGCGTTATGCTAAAAAGACCTGGTAATGAACCGGCTGCGACATGGTTAAAAATATTCAGGCCGGCCCCCCCGCATATCCGCAATGCAGGAAATAAACGACGGACCTCAGCTGCAAGACCTGCGCTATCAACCATGATACCGCTAATCCCCGTTTTCTGCAGTTCCGAAAGTATCTCCAATGACTGATCAATAAAGTTCCTATCGGGAATTGATGGCCATTTCCAAAATATTTGCTGACGGCTCCCTGCCATCAGCACGAGTAAATCCTCAACCTTCCCACAAATTTCTGGAAACGGGTCCGTGCCCTGTGAAACGATAGTTGTAGTACGACATTGACAGGCTTTAGAATGGGTACCCGGTTCAAAATATAACCGGTCACATCCGGCATCCAGTGCTGCCACCGCTACTTCAGCCGAATTTGCATACACCGAGATGTTTATGGGTCCATAAGACCGGGCGGGGTTTTTAGCGGCTATTGCCGGACAGGAGTCGATAATCGATTCCGCCTTTTTTTCAGCCGATAATATTTCATCCGGGCTGGGCCTCCATGAAGAGACAATCGCCGATTCAGCACCCAGAATGAGATCTCTTCTGAGCTGGTTCAGCACTGATACCGGTGTGAAGAGACCTCCCGGGTAATGGAGAACGAGGTCCCGGACGACGAATGGTGTACCGCCAGTCCTGCTGACCTGCCGGGCAATCTGGTCACTGCTGAGGGGAGTATGTTCCGCGATCTCCATTGGCAGGCCGGTATGAATGTACGCCCGGGTTTATCTTTTTTACCTGCCACCCCTTCATCCCTCCGGCGGGTAAGATACAGGAGATCCCCAGGTTTGACTGCATATGAGACCGGTACGTGCAGTCCATCACCATCTCTTACCGGTGTCCCGTACAGGACCATCCCGTTCTCCTTACCGGTGCAGGGGTCAATTAACACGACCCCATCCCCCTTATCAGGTAACGTAGTCCCAATAATTCTGATCCGGGCCATATGTTCCCGGGGAAGATACGAAACGACGGCCCCTGCCAGGATACCCCTGTGATCCGGGTGGGTCCTACCCATTATCTCACGGTGACGCGCACCCATGAGGTATCCACGGGTAAAACCACGGTTGAAAGCAAGTGCAAGTTCATCCTCTTCTTTATCCAGCGGGCTCCAGTCACCCAGTGCGATTGCATCAATTGCCCTGCGATAGACCGACACCACGGTTGAGACATAACGGGGTGACCTCATCCGCCCCTCGATTTTCACGCACTCTACCGGGGAGAGGACAATCGATTCCAGGTTCCGGTAACTGCAGAGGTCCTTTGTAGAGAGGAGGTATTCCTCCTCCCAGGGGGCCCTGGAAAGTGAAACCGGCCGCCCATATATGTCCACCTGACCACTTACGCAGGCATAGGGTTTCCGGCATGGCTGGGCGCAGACCCCCCGGTTCCCACTCCTGC
>JAPKXR010000160.1 GCA_026394715.1 Methanomicrobiales archaeon
CTCAAAATCGCCGATGATACGGTTTACCGGTTGCATATCGGACGAAAATACACGGCATTTTATCGTGTCCCTGAGGGTAAGGGCATTATTTGCGTGTACCTGGCTTATGACGATCGAACCGGCGCACAAAAAATATCGGCACAATCATTGGGTGGCTAGGACTCCCCGATTACCATTTCTTTGGTTTATCCATTTCGAATCGTTGGAATGCCGAAAACATATCACAACACCATTTATTATTCCGGACTTCCTTGGTTTAGGAAAATCCCTGGTCACGCGGGTTCGGGGCCGTGAGGCAACTCCTATGAGCAGATCGGTTTGTTTGACCCGATGCAACGGGTTATTAATATCAGGGGTGCATAATTCAAGAAGGGAAACTTCAGAGCGATATCCACGAAAACAAGGATTAAAACGGATATGAGCGCTACGCATCCAGACCAGACCCCATTGAACACCCGACACGTATGCGGTTGTACCCAGAAACTGGTTGGATAAAGATTCTTTCGAAAGAAGGAGAAACACCATGTGGGCAAAAACCGATATCCTCAATGAATTACAGGAGAAAAAAGGAGAGGTTGAACAAAGGTATCATGTTAAACGCATGGGCCTTTTTGGTTCATACTCCCGTGGAGAGCAGAGGGTGGGAAGTGATATTGATATCCTGGTGGACTTTAATGATGACGCCGACCTCTTTGATCTTGCCGGGCTGAAAATTTTTTTAGAAGAGATGTTTCAGTCACGTGTTGATGTCATTCCATCCCGTGCCCTGCGGGAAGAACTTAAACAGGCAGTCCTTGCTGATGTGAAATATGTATGAGGAGCGTTCTCATTTACTTAAAGGACATCCTTGACGCGATGGATAAGATACAGGAATTCACCGCGGGGATGACCCTGGAGGAATTTTCCGACGATGACAAAACCATTAGTGCAGTCCGGGATAAATTCACCATTATTGGTGAAGCGGTGAAAAATATTCCGGAAGGGGTCCGTAAGAAATATCCCGCTATCGCCTGGAAAGATATGGCAGGAATGAGAGATATTCTCACACATGCCTATTACAGAACAGATCTGAAGCTTCTCTATTCTGCCAGTATGAAACGTATTCCTGTTGAAAGGGCACGGATTTTCGGAGTTTACGAAGAGTTCAAAAAAAATTAACGGTCTTTTGCCTCATTTGCTCATAAAAGACCAGATCGGGGATGTTCGCGGGATGACCTTTACCGGGACTTTTCATACAAATTTTATTATTCCGGACTTCCTTGGTTTAGGAAAATCCGTATCACGCGGGTTCGGGCAGTGAGGCAGTTCCTATAAGGGACCCCTGGGTTTTTCGTGATCCAATGCAGATCGTCTTTACTACCAGGGATGCATATTGAAAAAAAGAGAATCATTCAGAGCGATATCAGCGATAACAAGGATTGAAACGAAAATACAGGCATCTCGTTCACACCAGAAAACTATTGAAAGGGCACGACCCTTGGTCCCCTTGTATTTTTGGTTTCATCTAAATGCATTTACATCGGAAAAAGTTCCTGCACTGCCAATAAGATAAATATTTAAAACGACACATATTGTAAGTACTTACAACTTTTTAGGGTAGGCTGTAATTTTTTCATGAATCAAAAAAACCATTGGAGAAGACAATGAAAAAAACAGAGGTAGACGGTACGCATGGAGTCGCTACGGAAAAGGCAACCAAGAGAATACCCCTTACCCCGACCACGTTCGATAGTCTCTATTACTTAAAAGAGCCCCGTGAGAGCTGGGATGATATGGTGATGAGATTGATCACTCACGAAAAGGAACGGGCGTTGCTTAAAGATATGCAGAATGCCGGGGAACCTGGCGAGTTTATCCCATTATCCGAAATTGACAAAGAAATTGAGGTCACGAAGAATGGAAGTCAGAATGTCACCGAAAGCGGTAGAGTTTTACACGGGTCCTCCCGGACAAAGACAGGCGCATCGTTCAGGAGCACCTGCAAAGACCTGAATCCTACCCTGGTATCAGGGGTG
>JAPKXR010000273.1 GCA_026394715.1 Methanomicrobiales archaeon
GGGGGGGTGGGGAGGGGCTTGTCGTCAACCGGGGCTCCACAATTTTCACAGAATTTAAATCCTGGTGCAACCGTCCCTCCGCAATGTTCACAGAATACCATGGTAAACTATCACATTGATTACAAGTCAGGGGGTCTATATTACAATTCCGGAATATATCCACAACGTATCGGGTCGTTCCAGTGGCCACCGGGAATGGCGCCGTGGTGTCCCACCTGTTTATGAAGTGAAGGCGCTACCCCCCACGGGAACATCCATCACCATGCGTACCAACGTCCACCGGTGCCCCGGTACACTGTATTACTACCACTATTTTTCACTGGGCCGTAAATGCCCGGGGAATGGAAACATGGCACCTGGCAAAAAAGATCCGTGCTTTTGGTGTAGGATCACTCGAACTTTGAAAAATAGTTCTCAACCCAGGGAAATGCCTAATTAAAAAACCTTTGGCTTACAAAAAATCCGGATCTGGCGTTTGCAGTGCGGGCACTTTACTTCAATTTCAGCAGAGGGACTGATATTAAACAAATCTTCTGAAATTATATTTGGTTTTACAATTCCATTACTAACAGGGCAACTGATTGTAGTAACGGGTCTATGAACGGTAACGGTTGGAATCATGGTTAGGGGGTTTCTCCCGTGAGGGGGAAATACTGTTCTGGATGATACCCAATGCCGCTTTACATTGCGACTTATCGACAGCCCAATACCGAACCATAGGCGGGTGATCGCAAATCGTAACGGTAAAGTACTGCACTATTATATCATAATCCATGCAGATCGCGAACACGGCAGCCCATTATTTAAAAAAGGTATTGACTATGTCAAACTAGGCTGGTATGATAATACGATATCATCCGATAACCGATTGCTGGCGATCAATCCTGATGACTCCGATTTAAGGGAGACCCGTGAATGTAAACCATGCATATAGCATAGATAAACCCCTGCTGGGCAGGGAGAAAAAACCTGCTGATTGAATGGGATAGATGATTTAAAAAATTACTTTTGCGAGCAATTTGCGGCGGAATATAACCCCGTATCAGAAAAATGCCACAATATCCGACCAATTCGATACACTTAAATCGTCTGTAACGAGAATGAATTTAATAGTTGAATTGCAATGGTCGATGAAATTTTGGGGGATCAAACGGAATATATCGGAAATGAGGAAGCAAAAAAATGGAAAGAGAAAGGAGACCAATTTTTTTACCAGGATAACTATACTACGGCCATCGAATGTTACGATGTTGCAATTAAAATTGACCTCCGATACACCCATGCATGGAATAATCGCGGATCCGCTCTTCTCAAACTCGGCCGGAATGACGACGCGATCGCATCCTACGACAAAGCGCTCGAAATCGACCCCCTTAATTACAAGTCATGGCACAACCGTGGGAACATGCTTTGCCAGATTGGCCGATTTGAAGAAGCACTTGCGTCCTACGACAAAGTGCTTATGATCAATCCTGAAAACGTCTATGCGTGGAACAACCGAGGCGTCGCGCTTGACGAGATCGGCCGGTATGAAGAAGCAATTGTGTCCTACGACAAAGCGCTCGAAATCGACCCTAATGATTCAGCGGCCCGGCAGAACCGCGAAGTTGCACTAAACTTAAAAAACAAAAAACCGACTTCTCCACATTAGACATGAACGTTGCAGGTGTTTCCCACCTTCATATAGAGTGATGAAGCCGACCTTTGGGGGTAGGGTACGTTCCAATGCGTACCAACGTTCACCGGGGCCCCGGTGCTCTGGTTTTCCCTCACTCTTTTAGCTGGATTTAACCTTACCTAGTAAGCAGGCACTTGACGGAAAAGACCCGATTTTCAGGCGATCGGGAATGGGGTCGAAAATTCTGTCCTGAAATAAGGAAAAAGGAAAAGGGAGAATGTAAGAATCGATTACATTTTACGGAGGGCGCCGCAAGTTATAGCGCAGGACATCTAAACATGAGAGTTTTTAAGACACCCGATGGCGAGTATGTTGTAGTCAGCATCAATAGCGATGTCTGTCTTTACAAAGCACCTACGAATTCACCATTCTCTGAGCGCCGGGATACTGTCGGGAATGACATATATGCCCACAAGG
>JAPKXR010000189.1 GCA_026394715.1 Methanomicrobiales archaeon
TGATCCACCGGGCTCATTAAAAATTGATCCAGTCCCAGCATAGATTCTCATTGATACCTGAAAAAAGGAGCGGGAGTTACCGCTGCCTGAAACTGGCACCCGTCATATTAAGAATAAGAGCCCGATGGGTGATTCGGTCAAGCAGAGCGGCAGTAAGTGCCTTATCATGAAAGATCTTAACCCATTCAGAGAACATCAGGTTAGATGTTACCATCGTGCTGGAAGACTCATACCGTGATGCGAGCAGCTGGAAAAGCAGTTCTGCGCCGGGAAGATCGAAGGTAATGTACCCCAGTTCATCCAGAATCAGCAAATCCACCTGTTTCAGTAATCGGAGTGTGTAGGTCAATCGGCTGTCCCTTTTAGCCTCGATCAACTCGTTCACCAGCCCTGCAGCCGTCTTGAACACCACCCTGAAATTTCCTTCACAGGCACGGATTCCTGTAGCAATAGCCAGATGTGTCTTCCCAGTACCCGAGTTCCCAATCATCAGGATATTCCTGTGTTCCTCAAGGAATCTCAAGTCCTTCAATGTAGCCAGATAAGATTTCCCATCGTCCGGTAGTGCATCCACCACCAGATCATCAAATCGTTTCATTGTGGGAAATCCTGCCACACGGATGGCGTTCAATCGGCGCCTGGCCATTCTGAGGTTGGATTCTGTTTCCAGTGCATGAACCAGAAATGACACAATCTCCTGATTATGGGGTGTGGGTTCGAGTTCCTGAACGCAGGACGCTATCCCGGAAAGCCGGAGTGTATGACAGAGTTCTTCGATCCGATCTGACATCCTTCAGACCCCCATCAGGTTATCATAGACCAAGAGGTTCGGTTCAGCCACTATAACCTCACAGGGAAGTGAGAGCGGCTCCACCATCTGGTAAGGTTGCTGCATGATGACGCACTTCAGGGTTTCATACGTGGGAACCATCTGGTGTTCTTCGAGCATCTGAATCGCAAAGATCAGACCCTCCACAGAAGACTCTCTGATAAGATTGAGAATCGGAAGAAACTCCTTCGGTTTATGGAGGTAGTACTGCTGGTATATCCGTTGAATATCTTTATGCAGCTGATGGAATGCCTTTGATTGGGGCAGTGCTCCTGGTTTCTTTCGGAACGTTTTGAGATAGTGAGAAATATCGAAAAAATGCTCGCATTTCCCAAAGTACCGGGTGTGACTTGCGATGACCTTGTCCCTATTGACCAGTTCAAGATGATCTGGATACACCTTCAGTGTCAGGTATTCACCCCGGTGCTCATCCGGGACAGAGTAGTAGTTTGATTCAAAGGAGACGAGAGAATAATTCGAGATATGCGCTGTTCGGGTAATGTAGTTGGAGAATTCCAAGGTTGGCAGGAGACCCAACGTATCTCGCTCGTTCTCGAGACCTTCAAACGGAACAGATTTCCGACGATACACCGGACGCGCATTGATCTCAGCTAACTGTTTCTCAAGGTACTGGTTTGCCTCAGCAAGCGTTGTAAACGTGGTTCGCTCACAAAAGACAGTCCTCCTGATATACCCGACAGATTCTTCATCAGTTCCTTTTTCGTGTGGCGACCGGACGTTGCATGCGTGAGGTTCAAATCCATAATGGAGTGCAAATACAAGAAACCGGGGATTCCACACTTTTGTTACGGGATCGATAATTGCTCGCATATTGTCATAAAAGATAGTCTTGGGTACTCCTCCAATCATGTTGAAGAATTCAATGTGGGCTGCGATGATCTCAAGAAGGGATTCACGGAGATAGAGACGGGAAAACCGGTAGAGGGAGTTGTTCAGGACCATGATTGCCATCGGATACTTTCCCCAGTGGCCATCGATGCAGAGATCTGTTTTCCCCCAGTCAAACTCCGCACGGAATCCGGGTTCGGGATCCTGGAGGATAAAGACTTCCCGGTGACCATGTTCCTCTCTCCATTGTGCCATTACCCTTTTCACTGTGCAGTAACTGATGGTGTTACCCGATTGAACGAGGTGGCGCCAGATCTTCTTTCCGTTCCATCGCTGTTTCCGAGGGAGGTCCTGGTTTTCTTCAAGGGTGCGGTGGATCTTTTCTTTTACTTCCAATGTAACGACGCTGCACTGTCGCCGGATCTGACGATCCTCTGGTATGATCTCTTCCTCGATTCCTTTTCGGACCGATTGAACGCGTTCAACATACTTTTTCACCGTGTTTCGGGATATGTTGAGTTCCTTTGCGACTTTTCTGATTGAACCATAGAGTTCATACAGTTCGATAATTCGCCGAATATCGCTCATTTTGTTCACCTTGTCTTCCCTCCCAATCGTGTGATAGTTCGGGAAGGATTTTTCTTGGGTGGATCAGTTTTAAATGAGCGTTTCTGTGTTTATTGGATCACTTTGTAATGAGCGAAAACAAATATAGGCCTGACGAATTGGAAAGAGGTAAAGGTGCGTAAAGGCGATGTGACGATTGCGAAAAATCACCTCAACGAAGAGGAAATCCGACAACTCAACCGTATCGTTACCATGTACCTCGATTATGCCGAATCGCGAGGCTGAACGGCGGCAGCCTATGTATATGAGAGACTGGAAAGTAAAGCTGGATGCATTTCTTTCAGTTTAATGAACAGGATGTCCTCAATGATTCAGGGCGTATTTCAATGGAAATTGTCCAGCAACTGGCAATTAAAGAACCTGTCCAATTTTTCCACCGAAGGCTTATCAGAGAAGGCTGAAACCGAAAAGACAAAGATTTCGAACAGGTAGCGAAACAACTCAAATGATACTTGACTGATAACGTCGATTAACAGGCACCATTATCTATTAACTTACATTTCTCTCAAACTACGGTTCGGTGCACTTCGCTGCATGCAACGGGGCGTAATTCACAACCGCCGCCTTGTTGTTCTGTTGATCGGGCAATGGTACTTGGGTCCACCAATAATCCTGGAGAGCCTTGCTTCTACCCGCCAGCAACCTGTTGGATATCCCGATAAAATTAATGTATCCTGCCAAATAGGGAAAATGAATACATCCGGCGGATTATTTTTTCCACTGGTGAAATTAAATCATCCCGAAGACAACCGTATTTTTTATTTACGTTTGAAAATTATCCTCCAAAAACCGCGGATTTTAAAATACCCACTATAATCCCGCATTATCCGTGACAACCACCCTTAATCCCCATTTCGTATATAAACTATATGCTGCGATATGAAAGATGGATATTTTTTGTCCCGCCAGAAGGCCAAAAACGGGAAATCTTATAATAACCAGTTGTGCCCAACCGTATTATTAATGGAAGACCCCACTCGCAAGCCGGAAATCAGCAAATACACCAAGTTTAAAAAGGTAGACGGCGCGACATACCGGAGGGTAAACGAATTTCTCAGGAAACGAACCTATATCACCGCCAGGGAATGGGCACTCGCGAGACTCTGCACAGATTTCAGAACACGAGGCGGGGCAGAGATGACATTCATCGGGCAGCACCTCCCGGAGCTGGTCCCCTTCATGCAGGAGCCATATACCCCGCAGGCCGTCAACCAGGCGCGGAACTCTTTTAAGAAGAAAGTGAACAAGGCAGGCGCCACATTTTTCTACGGTGCAATGTGCGGATTTTTTTCACCCGACGAACTCGATGACATGCTCTTCGAGTCGGGTGAAGTTGCACGGTTCCTCCTCGAAGTAGAAGGGACATCACTCGAAATCGATGAAGAGATCGATATTGAGGACCGGATCACGAAGGTGATGAGAGGGGTTGGCGAGGCAGCACGGATCATGCTCGAAAAAAGGGCCGTCGCAGACCAAATAGAGAGCAAGGATAAAGATCTGGTTTAACAAAATTGCGAAAAACCCCAAATTTTAAATTGTGTAATCACGAAAAACATTCCCCGCCCTATTGAAAGCAGAAGATATTTTAAATGCCGCGTTCCCTGTGATATTATATGAAATCCGGAATGCTTTTTGTAGTGGCATTACTGATTACCAGCGTTATTCTCTGTGGGTGTATGGGACCACCACCCATCACCAAATCAAAGGACATCGTTATCGGGGCACTGGTTCCCCTTACCGGGGACTGGAGTTCGAAGGGACAGAACTTCAACGCCGCAATTGTAATTGCGGCGAACGATACCAACGCGAACCTCGCAACAATCGGGTCCGGGAAAAAGGTCCGTCTGCTCGTTGAAGACACCGGAACAGATCCTGCCGTTGCAATTGAAAAAATTAAGAAATTACACCAGGAAGGTGCACGAATTATCGTAGGCCCGGCCACGAGTGCGGAGCTTGCCGGCGTCAAAGACTGGGCAGACCAGCAGGGGATCATTGTAATCAGCTATGGAAGTACCTCCCCTGCCTTGTCAATTGCCGGGGATAATGTATTCCGGTTAGTACCGGATGACACACGGCAGGGAGAGGCAATGGCCGGATACCTCGATCGGTCCGGGATCCGGGTAATCATCCCGGTTGTCAGGAATGATACATGGGGTAAAGGCCTTTTAAGTGCGACAAAAACCCGCTTCGAACAGAATGGAGGGGTTGTTATGAACGGGTACTTTTTTGAACCAGGTTCCAGGGACTTCACCCCGATCCTGGCAGACCTGTCGCCACAGGTAAAGGCAGCGCAGCAGCAGTATGGCAATAATTCTGTTGGGGTTTATTCAATTGGATTTGATGAAATGGTGCCCCTGCTATCCGGTGCTGCAGATTACCCGCCTCTTGAAACGGTTTTGTGGTTCGGAAGCGACGGAGCCGCAAAAACCGATGCTGTGACAAAGAATGCGTCGGCTGCGTATTTTGCAGAGAAGACGGGATTTTATAGCCCGGTCTACGGGGAAGAGAATGAATCAGGAGGGTTTCTGGATGTCAAACGACGGGTCCAGGCAATGACGGGCGTTGCAGCGGACCCGTATTCCCTTGCGGCGTATGATGCAACAGCGATTGCAGCGCGTTCACTCCTGAATTCCGAAGATGCCTCGTATGACCAACTGAAGAAAGCGGTAGAGCATACTGCCAGTTATTATTACGGTGTAACAGGGTGGACGAAATTTGTTGCGTCCGGGGACAGGGCATACGCAGTGTACGGGTTCTGGACGGTGAAGACCGTAAATGGTACCCCGACATGGGTGCAGGTAGCCCGTTTCCAGAGCGACCCGGGCAAGACTGGCCGCTTCACCTGATTTTTTCCATGGCCGGCCCCCAGGCTTTTAAGAAACAAATATCAAACGTATGATAAACTTCCAGCAGGAGGAACACATCAATCCCCCATTTTTCCCCCCCTGGCCGGTATCGTCACCCGGAAGGAGTCGGGTGGTGTGAACGAAACGAGATCGCGACCTGCCGAACTTATTTCCGTTAAAATAAAGATATACTGTATGAGAGAACAGGTGACATACAATACCCGGAACACCTGGGAAACCGTATGTGCACCAGAATATCCCCGGAGTCACAAGGAATGGCTGTTAAAAAATTAGAGAAACGATTATTCGGGACGAACGGTGTCAGGGGCATCGTTGGAAAGGACATGACACCTGACCTAGTCCTCTCGATCGGTCTTGCACTCGGATCGATGCGTAAAGGCCGTATCGCGGTCGGCAGGGACTCAAGGACCTCGGGGGAAAGTCTCGCAAATGCCGTAAAAGCAGGCCTGATGGCAGCGGGATGTGACGTGGTCGACTGTGGGATGCTCCCGACGCCGGCCCTCCAATACCTTGTGATGCACCACTTTGATGGGGGCGCGATGATCACGGCCTCACATAATCCCCCTGAATATAACGGGGTCAAAATTATCGAACCCGATGGTACCGAGATGGGAGATGAGCAGACGTTACTCCTTGAAGAGCGGATATTTTCCCGGAATTTTGATGTAAAATCATGGGAACATGTCGGTTCCGGGACTACGGCCACCCAGTTGGTCAACGACTATACCGACGCAATAATCAGGTCAGTACCGGAGAATATCGGCCGGAATATGTCAGTGGTGGTCGACCCGGGGTGCGGGGCTGCCTCGGTCACCACACCTAAAATCCTGACAGGACTCGGGTGCCGGGTGTTCTCGATTAACGCCCAGGTAGACGGGCATTTCCCGGGACGACTTCCGGAACCTTCGCTTGACGGGCTTAAGGGGCTTGCAGATCTTGTCAGGTCAACCGGGTCTGCATTTGGAGTTGCCCACGACGGGGATGCGGACAGGGCAGTCTTTGTCGATGAAAACGGTCGCTTCATCGAAGAAAATCAGGAATTTGCCCTGGTTGCGGATCACATCTGCCGGAAGCATTCGGGGGTAGTTGTCACGCCAGTCAGTTCTTCCCTGCTGGTAGAGACCATCGTAAAAAAACACGGGGGCTCGGTGGTATATACCCCGGTCGGAAGCATTTACGTGGCAAGGACCATGAGGGATCTCCTTGAAAAGGGTGAACCCGTCGTATTTGGTGGGGAAGGGAACGGCGGCCTCATATTCCCGGACCACCAGTTCTGCCGGGATGGTGGCATGACGGCCACAATGATGGTCGCAATCCTTGCCGGTTCTGATCTCCCGTTATCAACGCTCATTGATCAACTGCCCGTGTTCCACATGATAAAAGAAAAAATCCGGGTTGCCCACCCGGAGCATTTGATCGAACTGCTGGCAGAGTCCTGCAAGACATACCATATTGACCGTACCGATGGTCTGCGGATCACAAAAGGCGATGCCTGGGCACTTGTCAGGCAATCAGGCACAGAACCGCTCGTCCGCGTTATGGTGGAGTCGGCGGTACCAGACTCGGCCAGAAAGTTTTTCCAGGAATTAATGGATTATATCAGCCCTGTTTTAAAACATGAATGATTTTTCCCCCATTTCCCCCGGAAATCCGTGGTCCCCGTATTATGTTCCATAAAATCGGGGGCATATTTATTTTAACAGGATTTGCCAGTACGGCGTTCAAAAGAAAAAGTCTAATATCTCATTTATCTAAATTTTAATTCAGACTATCACAATGAGGACCGTTGAACTTCGTGTTGTTGCCGGATGCGATCATTGAGTCCTGTGTAATTTAGGGCTGGGTTCATCACTCTATGTGCCAGGCCAATCCACATGGTGGCAGGTATGATGAAACAATCTTCTTACACTACCTGGATTTCTTCGCAGTGGGGCGGTGTTTAGGTACAAACCGCAATACCGTGAATGTTAATTGTTCATGGATCCGGGAATCACATCCGGAGTAACGAGAAAACCTTGGCCTAAAGGGAGAAAGAATGCAGACAGTTGAGATCCATATCTCGGGAAAGGTCCAGAGAATCGGGTTCCGGAGTTGTGTGAAAAGAATTTCACAGAAACTAAACATCCGGGGCGAGGTGATGAACCTCCCGGACGGTTCAGTCCGGATTATTTCAACCGGTGACAAAATTGTGCTCGACAAATTCACTTCGATGATTTACGGGTGCCCGCGTGCGGTGATCAGAGATATGAAAATGATAGACCGGGAATTCCAGGAATTCAATGAGTTTACCGTAATAAAACCTAATACCTAAAAATTGTGAATGTTCCCGTTTTTTAATTGTTCCCGTTTTTGTACCATTTTATCAAAATTCCGTATATCGGCAGGCATCGCTATTATCCGGGCGGGTCATCGGAATTCTTCCGCATAAGACGCAGGAATACCTTAAATCCTTGAAATTTAACTCATTATTGCATCAATCTCAATATTTACCGTTATTTATTTCACTTTTTCGCAGAGAGTGAGGCCGGCTATAAACCATATATTGCTATATTGTAGTATTCTCCGCTTACTGCATCAATGGACTCGTCTTTCGAAAACCGTATGACCGGTTTTCATATAACCGGAAACCTCTTCTAAACATTCGTTTCCGAATCAACGGGATTCCCCGAATTTTATGGTACTGGCGTATCCCTTGCAACGCCGGTGAAAAAAAAAAAAGTGTTGATCAGGGCAACCCACGGGTTGGGAAAAAAGAGAAAATTATATGATCCCCGGGTAATGCCCGGTAAAACATTATTACCGCTCGATGATGTAGTCAGTTGTTTGTTCAAGGGATTCACGAAGAGCGGCAACCTGGCGGTCAATTGCATCCTGATCGATAGTCTTGTGAAATAACCGGATTAATTCTTTCATACAGGAGTCTGACAGGATGCAGCGGGCAGGGCCACATTCGTAATCCTGTTCACAGAAATCCTCCCTGATGATCCGGATCGCTTCCCTGTCAATCATATCCGCCTTAAAAGGTTCCATGACATCATAGACCAGAGATGAGGGCCCCCGGTGTAACATACCCGTATCCGGATCAAGATTGGCACCTGTCACCGAGAACATCACATTCCCAAAGAGCATCGCATATCCAAATGCAAGTATCGCATTCACCGGGTCATGGTAGGGCCGGTCAGTCCGCCGCCTGAATCCGAACTTAGTGGGAAGTGCACGGGAAAGGACCTCGTAGTACATATCGGTTGTCAGACGCTCAATCCGGCGGATCTCGCTGATTTTAATAAGGTATTCCAGTTCATCCAGAGCATTCGAAAAAATCTCTGATTCACCCTCATAATAAAGCTCCCGCCCCGCAATTTCACCAAGTCTCCCGATAAGGAGGGTTTTGGATTTCATAGAACCCCTCGCTATCGAAACAGCATACCGATAACTGGGTGCATTTTTCTGGATTTGCGAAAGCTCCGCTTCTTTTGAGTTATTAAACGGGCGTATCGTGCCAACGGGTTTACCATCTGCTTCAAAAAATGACAACCGGGCCCCCTTTTTTACAAGGTTTGCAATAACCGGCGTATGCAGGGTATGACCACCAATAATCAAAAGGTGGCGGACGGAATCAAGCGGGTATTCCTCAATCACTCCTTCTTTTTGTACGAACAGTGTGTTCCGTGTCGATTTGATATGAGCACCGAAACCGGCCACAACAAGCCAGGGGACATCCACGTGATTCCTTTCCTAAAAAGCCAATATTTTGCCTCTATAGATATTAACAGCGCGATACCAATAAATTAAGGCATCGTTTTTTTTGCATGTTTCTTTTTTTTAACCTGGGTCGCCGGTGGTGACGGGTTTCGGAATTATCAACCGGTTTTCCTCACGGGGATACAGTAAATCAGAATTGAAATATTTGCAGATCTCGTACGGCAAGGGTACCATACAACATGTATGCCATTTCAGTTTCACCTGCCCATGCTATGTTTTGACAAGCTTTTATACACGCTGCGATACAATTATTTTAAGAAATTAACCGAAATCAGGCAGGATTTCGCAAGTAATTTTAATTGGGTGAACGAATGAAAATCCGAACAGCAGCCGGGAAATCACGTACCGGCAGATCAATTCCGGGAGGAGGGGCCAGTCATGTTCTGGGATAAGGTTAATGAAACGCTGGCGCCTGGTGAACTGGCAAAGCTCCAGTTAAAACGGCTGAAAAAAACGTTAAACAGCGCTAATAATGTAGAATTTTACCGGAAACAATTCTCTGATGCGGGGGTCCGTGCCTCCGACATCCGTACCCTCGAAGATATCAGGAAACTCCCCTTTACAAAGAAACAGGACCTCCGGAGCGGGTACCCGTTTGGTTTTTTAGCCGTCCCACTTAACCGGGTGGTCCGGATCCATACCACCTCCGGGACAACGGGAAAACCTACGGTAGTCGGGTATACCAGGAATGACCTGGAGGCCTGGGCACATCTTATCGCAAGAAACATGACTATGGTTGGACTCGGCGAAGAAGATGTATTTCAGAATATGGTCAATTACGGCATGTTCACCGGGGGTCTCGGGTTCCATTACGGCGCTGAGAAGATCGGGATGGCAGTAATCCCAAGTGCAACAGGTAACACAACGCGACAGATTGAGATGATCCAGGATTTCGGCGTCACCGCAATCCACTGTACACCCAGTTATGCCATGCACCTTGCAGAAGTCGCGGAAGAGCGGCATGCAGAATTCCCATCTCTAAAGACCGGGATCTTTGGCGCTGAGCCATGGTCTGAATCAATGAGGACAGAACTGGAAGAAAAACTCGGGGTGACGGCATATGATTCCTACGGCCTTTCTGAGTTATTTGGTCCCGGTGTTGCCTTCGAATGCGTCGAGCGTGATGGCCTTCACATATGGCATGACTACTACCTGGTCGAGATTATCAACCCCGAGACCGGCGAGGTGCTGGGTGACGGGGAGCGGGGAGAACTCGTTGTCACACCCCTCTTAAAGGAGGCGATGCCGTTGATCCGGTACAGGACCGGGGACGTGACATTCAGGATGGACGATGGCTGCCTGTGCGGGCGTATGCAGAAAATCGGAAGAATTACAGGCAGAAGTGATGATATGCTGGTGATCAGGGGAATAAACGTATTCCCGTCACAGATTGAACACGTTCTCCTCTCCCTGCCTGAGGTTGGGAACCAGTTCATGGTATATATCGACCGGGTGAACCATCTCGATGAGATGTCGATTGAAGTCGAATTGAACCGCGAGTATTTCCACGGCGAGCTCCAGGACCTTACCCGGATGCAGGCGAAAGTCGTAAAGGCACTGCGGGACGTGCTTGAACTCCGGACTTCGGTAAAGCTGGTCGAACCCGGGTCTCTCCCGAGGTTTGAAGGGAAAGCAAAACGAGTCATCGATCGAAGGGGTGAGATATAACGTGGTGATATGGGACCCGCAAATTGAGGAAATGCCGAAGGCAGATATCCAAAAACTGCAGTACCGCCTATTGAAGACCCTGGTATACCGGTTATACAGTTTTTCCCCGTTCTATCACGAGCGGATGAAACAGGCAAACGTCCACCCTGACGACATAACGTCTCTTGCGGACGTTAAAAAACTCCCCTTCATGTATAAAGCGGACCTCCGGGACAATTACCCGGACCGGCTTTTTACTGCCTCCCGGGATGACCTTGTGCGGTACCACGTTTCATCGGGAACGACCGGCAAGCCAACCGTGGTCGGATATACAGCACATGATCTTGATAACTGGACCACCTCGCTGGCACGTGGCCTTGTCTCGTGCGGGCTCGGGCGGAGCGACGTGATACAAGTCAGTTACGGGTATGGGTTGTTCACGGGGGGTCTTGGCCTCCACTATGGCGCCGAGCGAATCGGCGCAACGGTACTCCCAACGAGTGTCGGGAACACCGAACGCCAGATCGAACTCATGCAGGACCTGCACGCGACCGCCATCTGCTGTACCCCTTCGTACCTTCTCCACATGGGGGAAGTCGCCGAGAAAATGGGTATAAGCATTAAAAACGACACGGACCTTACAACCGGCATCCTTGGTGCTGAACCATGGACTGACGTGATGCGGAGCCGGATACAGGAATGGCTTGGGATCAGGGCATATGACATCTATGGTACCAGCGAGCTTTCAGGCCCCATGTTTGTTGAATGCACTGAGCAGAAAGGATTTCATGTATGGTCTGACCTGGCCCTTGTCGAGGTACTGGACAAAGATACCGGTGAAACACTTGCCCCGGGAGAGAGGGGAGAACTCGTGATTACGATGCTCCAGAAAGAGGCACTCCCGATGATCAGGTTCCGGATAGGGGATGTATCTGTCCTTGACGAAGAGCCCTGCCCATGTGGCCGGACCCACCCGCGTATCCGGCGCATTCAAGGAAGGGTAGATGATATGCTGATTATCCGGGGGATCAATGTCTTCCCGTCCCAGGTGGAACATACGTTGATGTCAATTCCAGAAGTCGGGCAACATTTCCAGATCGTCGTCGACCGCCGGGGGGCCCTGGATGACATGCTCGTCCGGGTTGAGATCTCAAAAAATGCATTTTCAGATAAAATCAATGACCTGATGCAGATCAGGTCCAAGGTAGAACATAAGCTCCGTAATGCGCTGAATGTTGGTGTGAATGTAGAGTTGGTCGAGCCAGGCTCATTGCCGCGGTTCGAAGGGAAATCAAAGAAAGTTATTGACAGGAGGAATCTGTAACCATGGACGTAAAGAACTATATCATCCGGCAGATCTCGGTCTTCTCCGAGAATAAACCAGGACGGCTGGCATCAATTGCAAAGGCATTCCTGGAGGAAAAAATTAACATCCTCGCGTTCTCCATCGCTGAAGCGGACGGGTTCGGTGTCGTGCGGGCGCTGGTAAACCAGCCCGACAAGGCTTTTACAAAACTGACAGCTCTTGGCTACAACGTGGCGTTTACCGACGTGATCGCAGTAAAAATGAAGGACCAGCCTGGCGGCCTTTTCGAGATTGCAGATCTCCTTGGAGATGCCGGGATCAATATGGAATATGCGTATGCATACAGCGGTAAAGAAGCAGCAGTACTGATCATCAGGGTTGACCATGTCGATGAGGCAGTCAGCCGAATCCTCTCCAAGGGTGGAACACTGCTGGAGGCGAAGGTCTTCATCTGATACCATACCAGTAGCGGGACTATGCCAGCCCCCCATAAAAAAAAGTCCTTTCTTTCAATCAGGAACACCAGTTCGATGGAAGTCACCCTGGGGAAAAAACGCCATATTCCAGCCCGTTATTCCAAAAATAAGGGGGTTTTTCTCGTTGCACCACCATGTACTAACCCCCTTCCTGCAAGTGCCCGGATTTTTGATTGTAAGAGGCAGAATTTAACCCATTTTAAGAAAATAACCGATTATAAGCCATATTTTTTTAAAACTTCGATACGTCCTTCTTTTATTCGAATCCGGGCCCATAATGGACCCTTATTTGATACACCCCGGCATTACCAGGATAGTGGATGATTAAAACGGGTGCGATATCCAGCCGGAATTTTTGATACCGCACCCACCTGTAAATTATTGAAATATTATTACGACTTCGATAAACGCCTGGCATCATCAGAAGGAGATTTTCGGGCCATCGAACTGTAACATACGCCTTCAGTTTCGTTCCAGTGCGGAGTCTCCGGTAACAATACCCGGATTATCTTTTTTTCTCCCACTTTGTCAGCGCTGAAATCTGTGCCAGGGTACTGCCCCGGTGGATCTCTTCCCTGATGCGCTCCTCTGTTTTTTTCACCTCGAGGGCACGGCGGGCAACTTCATAGGCACGTTCTTTCGGCACCACGACAACCCCACTCTCATCCCCGATGACCCAGTCTCCCGGCCGGACCACCTGGCCGCAACATGAGATCTCTGCATTGATCTCACCCATCCCCTTGGGTTCACCGGCATTTGGAACAATTGCCTTGGCGAAAACAGGGAATTTTAATCGTCTGATATCATCGACGTCACGGACGGCACCATCAATCACGACGCCTGCAATCCCTTTTACCACGCAGCTCAGTGTAGCAAGTTCGCCCCATGGGGCGACATGGGTACCGCCATCATTATTTATCACGATCACATCCCCGGGACCTGCCAGATCAATCGCCTCGACAGGTTTTGCCCAGTCCCCCGCAAACGTCTGCACGGTAACTGCCCGCCCGATCATCTTCACATCCCCGCACATCGATAATATACCATTCATCGCCCCTTTACGGTGCATTGCATCAGATATGTTGGGAGATGAGACCTTCTGGAAGATACTACGGACCTCTTCCCCGACCGGGAGCCCCTTTGAAACTACCTCGCCAGGCGAATCAATTGAAGCCCTTATCAGGGCGGTGCCGGATTTCACGTCTGCAGAACGGGTAATCCACCCGCCAATAATCACGATATCGGCACCCGACCTGACAGCCTCTGCAGCGGTACTACTATCAAGACCCCCGGCAACCGCTACGGGGACCAGAAGATTCCCGGCCAGTGATGAAAGGAGGTCGATGGAATTTTTTCCGACCATCTGCTGGTCAATCCCAACATGAGCAACAATAATATCGATACCAAGGGCCTCAAGCTCTTTCGCCCGGGTCACCGGATCTCTTGTATTAATCAGGTCTGCCATCAGCCTGACACCGAACACAGACGCCGCCCTTACGGCATCGGCAATGACGGCATCGTCCGCATCACCGAGCAGGCTGACCACCGTCGCACCTGCCTTTGCGGCCATTTCAACCTCCATCGCCCCGGTATCTGCCACTTTCATATCGGCAACGATGGTCCGGTCAGGGAACTGTTTTACCAGGGCGCGGACAGCTGCCATACCCTCGCTTTTGATAAGGGGGGTGCCGGCCTCGATCCAGTCAGCACCGCCAAGAACAGATTCTTTCGCAATGGCAAGTGCCCGGTCCAGTTCTAAGAGATCGAGCGCTACCTGCAAAATAGGCTTCTTCATCAAAAGAGGAATGTGAAGTACATGATGTTAAGGCTTACTTACCCAAGGGAAGTTCAGGAAGACTGAGTCTCTTCCACCGGGACTACCCCATGGTCGGACATCCCGCACCGGTCCCGGCGGGGGCGCGTGGATTCGATGGTTGAGTGGGAATTAAAACAGAATTATCAATAATAACCCGGGCGGAAAAGGCATCTCTGCCAGTATGTCGTGGCATCCACCAGGCGGGAAGGGGTTGCTTTCAGAACATGGCAGAGGTCCATGCAGTGCTTCACGATAACCAGAGAAATCAGGAGAAGGGCAATTTCAGGGCTCAGTTGGCAGGCCTGATTCTTTCCAGCCGGTAATGCCCCCGGACATATTATAGACCCTCTTAAACCCACACTTCTTCATTCGTTCCATGGCCGATTTTCCCCGGTTGCCTTTCAGGCAATACACAATACAGGGCGTACTGGGGTCAAGCTGTTCAACCTGTGCACGAAAAGAAGGGCTGAAAAAATCGATATTCGTTGCCCCGGCAATCCGGGACTCGTGATATTCCCGCGGGGTACGGACATCAATAAGATTGCAGTCGCCCGGATTTTTTTCTTTGATCAGGGTGAAACAATCGCTTGGATCGAGTTCCCCAGAATCCAGTCCCTGCTGATCTCGGTCCCGCAAGGTCATATCCAGGCCACCACATTACCCGATAACCGGGTACTCATCCCTCACAGTAAATGTTCGAGAACGTGACCGTGCCGATATCTTTTTTTTCCGGGAGGGTGATATCCGCAGCAAACCCGGCAGGCACGAGCGAGACAAGGGTATATGCTTCGGGCACATTCAGGAGTACCCGTACGGGTTCCGCGTGGTCCTTTTTATCACCCGCAACCCAGCACGAACCGACACCATAAGACTGGAGTGCGAGGATCATATTTTGTGTCGCTGCACAGCAGTCCTCAAGATAGTATTTTGCCGATTTATCACCGAATACTGCAAAGCAGACCGGGGCATAGGCAAGAAATTTTCCGTGATCGGTAAGCCCCGCAATTTTTTTCTTCAGTTCAGGGTCTGTGATCGTGCCAAAAAGCCAGGGCTGGAGATTCATGGCGGTAGGGGCAAGCCTTGCACATTCAAGTACATCCCTGATTATCCATTCATCGATTTTTGTGTCTTTATACTTCCTGACACTATGCCGGCACTTGATTATCGTCGTACCAAGGTTCATGAAATCCAATTGGTCCTGCGGTTAAAAAAGGTTAGTGAACCCAGGGGTAATGTGTGACCTGTTGGAATAGGGGATTTGCATTTACCCACGCAATTTCTGGCAGATCAAACCGGCACCAATACAGCCTATGACAAGAATTACCCCGGGAGCGGGAATAGTCGTTGGCGTCGCAGGTGCAGGAGGCTGGGTGGGCTGAATGGCAGGCGGGGTTGTGGGTGGCGGCGGGGGGAGACTTGTTACCACCTGTGTTGCGTCAGTGGTTGCAGGGATTGTTACCGGCAAGGTAACAGGGCTCCTCGTTGTAACGGTTACAGGCAGCAGGGACTGTACCGGAACCGCCGTTGTGGGTGTTGTGGGGGATAAAATAAGTGGGTTGACACTCTGGATCAACAGGTTGCCCTGGGGTTCAACAGGTGTTATTGTCTTACCAGGCATGTTATAATTATCATTCATGCTGTTTGCATTGCATTCAGCCCAGACCGAATACGTCCCCGAGGAATAGGACCCGGTGTCCCAGATCGGTCCGGTAGAATACGGTGATGCCCCCACAGGGATATTCACAAGGCTGTTGCCTGAAACCGAGGTGTATTCCGTACCGTCGGGAGAACGAATCCGGATAGTAACCGGCGCACCCGCTACATTGGGCCGGTTTGTCATCTGGTAGAGGTTCGATACGATACGAAACCCGATTGAATCCCCTTTTGGAACCCAGCGGGTAGTCCCCACCACCTGGAAGTCCAGGGTCTCATCGTAAATCTGGAGGCTCATGGAGGGTTCATCCACGTAAAATGCAAGTTTTCGCCCGGGAAAGGTATACCAGGGTCCTGTTTTCCCGATAAATGCTGACGGGGCGATATAATAACTCCCGGCATCGTCAACCAGGTAAGTCGTTGCCGGTGACCCCGCTTGCACGTTCGCATTCCCAAACCATGCAATTGTGGAACCGGTGGTAGCACCGGTTGAACGTATATCGAGCCCCTGCTCACCAATAAACGCCGTCCCACCAAGAGGAACGGTATTAATTGCCGCGGTAACAGGCATTGCCAGGAAAGAGATCGCAATAACAGACGCAATGAAACAGATTGTATACAGGTATTTCATGTTCTCACATCCAGGAAACTTCCAACAATTGGTACACCTGGTACTGATTGGATCGTTCAGCAGGGAGATAAACATTCTTCTACCAGATAGATGAATGGACCTGTTATGGAAGCAGGCATCATGTGCATCAGCCCCAAAGAGGACGTCATTTAAAAAAAATACCGCAACGCAGGAGATTTTATTTTATGTGCGCTCTTTTTTCTTCCGGGACACAAAAGGACAATCAAAAAATTATTGTGGATTTGTGCGGGTTGCCATCACCTGAAAAGAGAGGTAAAGGCGATCCACATATTGCTAAAACCCATGGTAATAATGACACCCGGATCAACATGGAGGATCGGGATAATGAAAAATATGTACGCAAAAGTACCAATTGTGCTTCCCACATTTGCCATCGCCGCAACGATGACCACGCGGAATAACGGGATGCGCCACATTTCAGTGAAACTCTCTGCCTCAAAGATCTTCTTGAAGTCTGAAGGGGCAGGTTTCCGGATCTTTGCTTCGACGATTGCACAGAACCAGCCCGCTGCAATGAGGGGATTTAACGCAGTAAACCAGGACACCGCGAACCCTGTCAGCGCAGAAAGCGGATGTCCTTTCGCAGCCAGGGTGAAAATTGCAGTAAGCGCACCATGGATGACAACCCAGTAGATCAGGGCCATGATAAGGATATCCCACCCTACCCCGGAATATGCAATCGCCACGATAAACAGGACGAATACCAGGGTGACCCCGACGCCGAATATTGTTCCCCACGGGACAGGCTTGATATCCTTAACGAGTTCCTCCATGGACGGCAACGTTTCAGGTGCATCAAGGTATTTCTTCACACCATCAACATGACCTGCACCGATAACCACAAGGACGCGTTCGTTATTCATCCGAAGCCGGTTAATCTGGTCTGCAAGGTACGCATCCCGCTCATCAATGAGAGCCCTGGCACCGTTCGGAGAGAATTTCCGGAACTCTGCCATCGCCATCTCCATGACGTCCTGTTTTTTAAGTTCCTCGACATCAATTTTCTCCTCGCTGGTGCTCATAACAGAAATGACCAGGATATAGACCATCCTGATCTTCTCAAGGAGTGATAATGCATGCCAGAAACGGCGGAGCGTGATACGCAGGTCCCGGTCGATAAGCCCGATACCAATCCCCCTCGACTCAGCCACATTAATCGCCGCTTTCATCTCTGCGCCGGGCTCAACACCGACATCCAACCCGACCTTGCGCTGGAGGTAGGACAGGATCCACTGTACCAGGAGCTGGTTGAAGTTGCCGGATTCGATGACCTCCGAAACATTCGGGGCTGCGGCCTGTTTTTTTAATGCCGCGTACCGGGGGGGATCAAGTTCCACGGCTATTACGTCCGGGTTAAACTCCTGGACTGCCTCCAATACCTCTTCAACGCTTTTCTGCGAGACGTGTGCAGTCCCGACAATTCTTACTTCACTCATGGATATGACCCTTGATTCCCTCACGTTTCGATTAACTCCCGGGCCCGCCAGATAGCAGCGGGTGTACCGCAAGTAATTTCCTGATCATATATCCCCTGATATTTCGACATTCTGCCAAGCAGGCGGATCTATTGCAATTCTGCAGGCATAGAGGCAGTAGTTGTTATACCGGGTTACCGTTCCTGAAATCATAATGACTGGCAGGATCCTTACCCGGACTGCCCGAGCGTTATCCGGTTGAAATTTTCATACACCAGGCTCCCGTTCTCGCTATGGCTCACTTCGGGGTGCCACTGGAGACCGTATAGGTGCTTTCCGGGCAACGCCAGGGCCTCGTTGCTACAGACCGCTGATTTTGCGATCCTGGTGAACCCCGGCGGGACCGTGACGACTTCGTCAGCGTGGGATGCCCAGACCCGGATTTTTTCCGGGTACCCTGAAAGGATCCCGTCGTTTTCAATGATCTCGACATCTATCGCACCATAACCACCGGAAGTACCGGGCTCAACCTTCCCGCCAAATGCAGCTGCGAGCACATGGAGGCCGAGGCAGATACCCAGAACGGGAAGGCCGAGTCTGCAGTATTCAGCACATTTTCCAGCCCTCTCAATCGTCGGGCCACCTCCAAGGA
This sequence comes from Methanomicrobiales archaeon, assembly GCA_026394715.1. GTDB lineage: Archaea > Halobacteriota > Methanomicrobia > Methanomicrobiales > Methanospirillaceae > CAIKOD01. The sequence continues at coordinate 18,552 of JAPKXR010000189.1, forward strand.
CAATACCCCTGCAGGAACTGGCCACCTTCTCCGGAGGTATGGTGTTGCTGATCATCACCGAGTCAATATCGAGGTCACGAAGCATCCGCTGGATCAGGTGGTTAAACTGCCCAAAATTATTGACCACATAGATGGGGAGCATTCGCGGGATTAGCTTTGACGCCAGGGATTATAAGTCCTGTTCAATGGTACCTGCTCACGGTCGAAAAGATCTGGTGCCGGATACGTTCAGGGGTGAACCCCTGCAGGCTGGCAAGGAACATTGCACCCCCGGCACCCATACCTTCCTTCACTTCGCCAATACAGTACCGCGCGAGACCAGGGTGCCCGATGTCTCCAAAACCAGGATCAACCGAGAAAATTTCCACCCCAATTGCCTGTCCTGTGGATGTAATATCTGCCTCCGGGTCATTCCGGACATAGCAGGTCATTGCAATACCAGGCACTTTTTTCCCCATTGCCTTTAATACCGCTGCAACGGCAAGCATCTGGGTCCCCCCCGCAAGGAGCACATTTCCTTTGCAGCCGCTGACTATTCCCGCCACAGCTGCCATCATGGGGTCCCCGGTGGTCCTGACAATCTCAAGGGGATATTCAGGGTTGAAATTCCCTGCACGTGCGTGCACAGCATCCCATATCCCCTCCTTGATACAGACCGGGTTCTCAGCATAACTGCTGCTCACACGGGCCGGGTAGCCGAGTGCCCGTAACACGCAGAGCGCGGTCGTTGTCCCGCCGGGAACACACTCCCCAAGGACAAGGAGATCAGAGTACTGTGAAAGCAGCCGGCCTGCAGTCTCACCCTTCAAAAAAATATCGCTGGCCCCGGGCACGGCATCCGAGTACCGGGGGTCCTCGCCAGGGGAACCGTAGAGGTCAAGGCAGGGCACCGTGGGAGTATGCACAAGCCCGGCATTGACAAAAAGTGGGGTGATGTCCAGGAGTTCCATCACCGCCCTCGTAATTGTTGCAGGCGTCGGGCAGCCGGTCGGAGTGTTTGGCCTGACCGGCATACTCGTAATGGCCCCGTTCGTGATCAGCTCGGCATCGAGCACCGGGGTGAGCAGGGTTTTTTTAGCCGTCGGCCCGGCACCGGAAACACCCGGGACGGTGGAAAGCCGGGTGTTTGCAAGGATACCGACAAAAAGAGGGTTATCCGCTTTTTTTAATCCGTGAGGTGTAACAAATACCATTTTTTATCATCACCGGCGGAACAGTTGAGCCCCGTCCCGTTTACCTTACCTATCAATGGGTTTTTTAATCATCAAGCTATCCCGCGGGAGCTAAAAAAATCATCTGGTCCCGGAAAACAGTGGTTCCCCCGTACCAGGTAATCGCACCCTATAATTACAGGCGGGAGAACTACTATGGTAATGTTTGAAATTGAGCAGCGCCTGCTGAAGAAAGGAGTGACCACCGGGGCGATTGTTGACAGTGCGATGGAGTTGTACGTAGGGCACGGGATGGAGGCAGCAGAGGCACGTGGCGTGCTGCACACCAAGATCGTGAAGAGCTTCAATGACCCAAATGTCTCTTCCCTGTTACTCGGTGCGATCCTTCTCGAAGACGAACTCTACTGGAAACGGGAGGACTCAGAGATAAAAGACGACCCGGTCTTTCTCCTCTCGGACGAGATTATCGGCATGGCCATCGCCGAGTGTATCGGTGGTACCTATGCCCGTTTCGAATTCACCCGCTACGACCAGAAAAAGCCAGGTATCCTCGGAACGCTCGGGCCGTTCCTTGATGATGCCGTGGCCGGACTGATCGCCGGGTGCACCTCGCGCCTCTATACAGAATGTTTTGAATGTGCCTGAAATCGATCATCGCCCTGTTACAGTTCTGCACGATCCTACCCCTCGGGAAACCGCAGGAGTTTGAAAATTTTGCAAAAAGGACCTGGCTGTACCCTGTTGCGGGCTACGTAACGGGAGCGTTCGCAGCACTTGTATCCTTCTGGATAACCAACCCTGCCATTGCCGCAGCGTTTGCCATTGGAGGCCTGCTCCTGATTACCGGCTGCAACCATTTTGACGGACTCCTCGACCTTGGGGACGGCCTGATGGCCCATGGAGGAAGGGAGAGACGTATCACCGCACTCACCGATCGGCAGATTGGGACAGGTGCATTTGCCCTCGCTATCTCGGTCGTCCTGGTCACCTGGGCAGGTCTGCAGGCGGCATATCCTATCATCTGGGTCCTGGTACTGTCAGAGGTGTGCGCCAAATTTTCGATGGTCCTCCTCACCGTGTCAGGTAAACCATTCCGCCAGGGCATCCACGCGTACCTCCATGAGCAGAGCCATCCACAATTTGTACTATACGCTGCCATTCTATGCCTCCCCCTTGCATTGATACCAGTTCCACCCATGAAACTTGTTGCAGCCGCCGTACTCATGGTCATTGTGCCACTGGTCCTGCTTGCGGTCTCCGGCAGGGCATTTGGTGGTGTGAACGGTGACGTCGTCGGTGCCTCAAATGAAATCACCCGGGCGATGGTCATTATTGCGGTCGTGCTCATCTGATCCCGGGAGAAAATCACCTGAACTATCATAGAGTTTAAGAACGAGCCATTAGTAAAAGTGATCCAGATGAAGCGTGATACCGAGATACATATGAAGGGCGGGGTGATTACCGAGCGAAATGCCGACTTCTGTACCGTCAGGACAAGAATTCCGGCAGGGATTGTTACGCTGGAGCAGGTCCGGGGTATTGCTAAAATTATGAAACGGTATGGTAAAGACATGGTCCACCTTACCACCCGGCAGACGATCGAGATACCCCACGTAGACCCGAAAGTTCTCCCTAAACTGGCCGCAGACCTCGAAAAAAATGGCACACCAATCGGATCCGAGCGGGACGAAGTGGTGAACATTGTTGCCTGCCCGGGCCTCGAACGCTGTGTTTTCGCAAATATTGATTCGGGTAATATAGCAAAAATGATTGATAAGCGCCTTTTCGGAAAGGAGATGCCGGTGAAAGTCCGTATTTCGATCTCCGGGTGCCCGAATGGCTGCACAAGCCCGATGCTGAATGAAATCGGGATCAGCGGCAGGGTTGACCCCCTGAGGACTCCGGGGCTTTGTACCGGCTGCGGTAGTTGTGTGATGTATTGCCGTGAGGAGGCCATCAGTATTAAGAACGGGATTTCGGTACTCAACGAAGACCTGTGCATCAGCTGCGGCACCTGTGTACGGTCCTGCCCGTTTGACCTCTTAAAATCCAGGGGAGTCCGTTACCTGATAACGGTCGGGGGGCGCAGAGGGCGGCACCCGCATATCGGTCGTGAACTGATCTCACTCTCTGATCCCGAAGAGGTGGCAATAGTAGTTGAAAAAGTGGTAACCTGGATTTACCGGAAGGCATGGAGTGGCAGGCACCTCTATGAACAGATGGACGAACTCCAGTTTGAGCAGTTTAAAACCGAGATCACATCAAAGGTTACAGCTGCAAGAGATACGACCTGATACGATAATCCCTAAAAAAAAATCACCGGTACCGGCTCTGGTACCCGGCACCCACATCATCATCACATTCAATCGCATCTCCGTCCCGGACAAGCAGGTTAAACTGGAGTGCGGCATTCATCAGCCCTTCATCATCCGGGTTACCACGCTGGATTTTATTCCATACCAGTTCCTGGGGCGAAGGGTACACACGTGACCCCATGCGGACGCCCCGGCAGTGTTTACAGTATGCGCAGTAGCGGTACAAGGACAATACTCCCGTGCTACATTCAACGGTTATGTCGCTTTTTTTTTCTTCGCGGTGCATCGGTAATGTCTTCATAGCTACCCGGAAGATACATCATTTCGTGATATCACTCTACCGGTTTACTTGGAAATCCGGGGAATTGCCGCAATCTGGGCTTATCGAAATGATTAATATAGATGCGTTTCCAATAAGTAATACTCGCATAAATAGGCTGTAGAGAGGCAGTCGGATATTTATCGGAGGATGGTTATGGCAGCTGAGAAGCCTCACATGAATCTGGCAGTCATCGGACACATTGACCACGGGAAGTCTACCTGCGTGGGTCGCATGATGTTCGAGACTGGAGCTGTACCCGCGCATATTATCGAAGGGTACCGTAAAGAAGCCGAATCGAAAGGAAAGGCAACATTCGAATTTGCCTGGGTTATGGATAACTTAAAGGAAGAGAGGGAACGGGGTATCACCATAGATATCGCTCACAAGCGGTTCGATACGGCGAAGTTCTACTTTACCGTCGTGGACTGTCCAGGGCACAGGGACTTCGTCAAGAACATGATCACCGGTGCATCACAGGCCGATGCGGCAATTCTTGTTGTCGCAGCATCTGATGGTGTGATGGACCAGACAAAGGAGCATGTTTTCCTTTCAAGGACGCTCGGTATCACCCAGCTCATTATCGCCATCAACAAGATGGATGCCCTTAAACCGCCTTACGACCAGAAGCGGTTTGAGGAGGTCAAGAAAGATCTCTCGGCACTCCTCTCGATGGTAGGATACAAGCCGGCGGAAATTCTCTTCATCCCCATCAGCGCTCTTGCCGGCACGAACCTCAAGGTAAAAAGCCCTGATACCCCATGGTATACGGGTCCGACGCTTCTCGAAGCACTTGACACACTAAAAGAACCGGAGAAACCTACCGACAAGCCATTCCGGCTTCCAATTCAGGACGTCTACAGTATCTCGGGTATCGGGACAGTCCCGGTTGGTCGTGTTGAGACAGGCATCATGAAGAAGGGAATGAAAGTCTCCTTCCAGCCCGCCAACAAGGACGGGGAAATCAAGTCTATTGAGATGCATCACGAAGAAATCCCACAGGCATTACCTGGCGACAACATCGGGTTCAACGTCCGAGGTCTTGGTAAGGGGGACATACGCCGTGGTGATGTGTGCGGCCCGGCCGAAGCACCACCAACAGTCGCTGACGAATTTACGGCTCAGATCGTCATCCTCCAGCACCCAAGCGCAATCACCATCGGGTACACCCCTGTGTTCCACTGTCACACGACACAGACTGCCTGTACGTTCGTTGAGTTGAAACGGAAGCTTGACCCGCGTACCGGCCAGACCAAGGAGGAGAACCCGACATTCCTGAAATCAGGAGATGCAGCAATTGTTCAGGTCAAACCCACAAAGCCAATGGTCATAGAGAACGTGAAGGACCTCCCGCAGCTCGGAAGGTTCGCCATCCGTGATATGGGACAGACAATTGCAGCAGGCATGTGCATTGCGGTTCAGCCCAAACAGATGAGATAATATCAATACATTTTTTGGTGAAACGTTATGCAAAAAGCCAGAATACGCCTTACAGGCACGGATTTCAAGAAAGTAGAGATGGTATGCAACCGCATCAAGGAGATCGCGGAACGCACAGGTGTGAATCTGGCTGGTCCGATTCCCCTTCCGACGAAGAAACTGGTAGTCCCTATCAGGAAAAGCCCGGATGGAGAAGGGACCGCAACATGGGACCGCTGGCAGATGAGAGTCCATAAAAGACTGATCGATATGGATGCGGACGAACGTGCACTCCGCCAGTTGATGCGCACTCAGGTCCCGAAAGATATCGGCATTGAGATCGTTCTTGAGAGCTGAGGGACGGCGTGTCAGCCGCCGCTTTTTTTTCCGGAATTACAAAAAGGCTCTCTTTTGAGAGATGTTTTCTTTTAGTACTAATCCTCGCAATCATACTCCGGTTCGCGTTCCTTGACCTGAAGTTGTTGCACCATGACGAGGCAATTCATGCATGGTTCGCCTACGAACTCGTGACAAAAGGGGTGTATAGCTATGACCCGATGTACCACGGTCCATTGCTCTACTACCTGACCGCCAGCATGTACTGGTTACTGGGCCAATCAGATCTTATCGCCCGTCTTCTCCCTGCCCTGTTCGGTACACTGCTTATACCACTCATATATTTTATTTACCGGCTTGGGTACCTCGATAAACGGCAGGCACTTGTCGCCGCCTTATTCGTGGCAATTTCCCCGGACATGATCTATTTCTCCCGGTTTCTCAGGCACGATATATTTCAGCTCTTCTTTACCCTGCTGATCCTTGTCGCCCTGCTCTATTACCTGAATTCGGGCAGGCTGCGGTACGCATTACTGGCAGGGATCGGCGTTGCCGGGGGGATGGGGCTCAAAGAAGATATGCCGCTGTTCCTCCTGGTCTTCCTGGTCTTCGGGCTTTACCTTCTTGCCAGTAAAAAAATTGTGCTGCCAAGACACTGGAAACGGGACGCGTTCCTCGGTATCCTTCTTGCAGTAGCAATTCTAGCAGTCCTGTACTCCTCATTCGGAATGCATACTGAAGTCCTTGAGACGGGATTGATGAAGGCATGGAACCACTGGACTGCGATGCATGGCCAGTGCCGTATCTGTGGACCATGGTTCTTCTATATTCTCCTGTTCCTGCTTTACGAGGCCCCCATCTTTATCTTTGCGATCGTTGGTATCGTCCAGTTTGCAGGAAAAGGTGACAGGCTGAAAAACGCATTTGAAACATTTATCCGATATTTTGACCGGTTCAAGAAACAGCCAGGACCGGACTCATCAACGCATGACCTTGTCGGAGCAAGTATCTGTCAGTTGGAACGCAGGAAGGCCAGACCTATCCTTAAAGACAAGCGGGATGTTTTTTTTGTATTCTGCCTGTTCTGGCTGGTTATTTCACTGGGTGCCTATGCCTATATCGGGGAGAAAGTGCCCTGGCTCATCATCCACCAGTTGTTACCGATGATCTTTGTTGCCGTCTACATGATGACAAAAAAGAAGATGCTCATCGCGCTTATTGCATGTCTGTTCCTTATTGTCATGACATGGCACGTTGCATTTGTCCCAACAGATGTAAACGAGCCAATTGTACAGGTGCAAAACTCAGAAGATGTCCGGACAATCATAAAAATTATCGATGCATCAGATATCGTTATGATCGCGTCGAAAGATTACTGGCCACTGCCATGGTACGATCGCGGGCATGGCTGGGATAAGATCAGGTTCTACGGTGAGATACTCAATACCAGTGAGATCTACAAACAGCTACCGGATATGGTCATCACCCATGACCTCGAGAGCTATCCTGAGCTGACGGGATACCATAAGAGGACCTACAAGCTCTCATACTGGTTCTCGGTCATTGATAATGAGAACCGGGTCCCGGAGTATTATTTTTACCGTGATGGGAAAATGGGCAGTATTAACCTCGATATTTTTACACGGATCGGGACGAATGCAGATGAGGTAATGATGAACGGACCAGAAAGCGGGGGCAAGACATGGAACTTCGCATTATCGACCGGTTCCGGGATCCCCAAAGGAGACCCCGTCCCACTGGTATATTCCAATCCCTTTTCCAACCTGACAAGGATATTTGGAACTCCCGGCATTTAATTCCCATTTCACCGGGCAGAATGTCAGGATTGTACCCCTCATATAACCCTTTTTCTCCGGGCAGAATACTAAAATAACCCTGTGGTCTTGGCACCCAAACATCTTTTCCAAATAATTATTGACCCCGGTTCACAGAAATCCCGGGGGTTAACCCACGCATCCCCATGTCACTCCATTGATATATCCAAACGATAAACAAAGCGATAATCGATAACTGTTTCAAGTAATGCCCGTGAATTCCACCATCATTGAAACCCCGGGTAAACCCAGGTTTAAAAAAAGATATTATGCAAGCTCATCCCAGTCGGTGCGCCTGCGGCGATAGAGAACAATTCCAACGACAATGACAACCGCAATGACAACAATTATGACGATGTAGATGAGGATGCTGCCAAGTCCGCTGGCCGCTCCACCAAATATACCCCCAATCCCTTTTGTTACGGAGTCCAGCGGGTTGGCCTCACCAATGTCCTTTCTTAACACAAGTGCCGCATTATAGCTTTCTTTTGCCATGTCCGACGACTGTACCGCCTTGTCCTTCGCCCCGGTGAAATCGTTTTTCGGCAGGAGGTCGTTTGCTTCCGATAACAGGTCTGCAGCCCGGTCCCGCTTTTGAATTATCTGGGCAAGTCGCGGGTCATTTCCCATGCTCCGGTTCACCTTGAAGTAAGTAATGAGACCATCTGTCTGGTCAATAGGTGTTTGTGCCTCGTTAATGACCTGCTGAGCCATTGCCCTGTCAAGTGCTGCCTGGCCGTCTTTCAACAGTACCTGTGCATTCGTCAGGTAGGTCTGGGCTGCTGAGAACGAAGAGGATTTCTCGGCATTAGAAATCGCAGTATTTGCGGCCGAATATTTTTCCATCGCACCGGTTGTTTCAATTCCCGCCTGGGCCTTTTCATCAATCAATGCCCGGAATGCCGTGAGGGCGATTTTCACATCAGATATCGCCTTGGTTTTATCAGCCGGATTTATTACGTACCGTTCCCGGATTACTTCACTGCCGGATACCGCTTCCGACTTGCCACTCAGTTCCGCGACCCGGATAATCGTCTTGTTACCTGAGGTCGTCACCGTGGGGACTTCCCCGTTCAGGGTGACCTTCATGGATAATTCCCTTTTCGAAGGATATGAAAGGACCCAGCCGTTGATATTTAAATTCCGCCCGTTTGCAGTAACGGCCGGATTCGGATTACCATCGAGGGAGGTAATATAGGACCATTGCCCGTTTTCCAGATCGGTTGACATCGTCAGTGTCTCCCCACTCGGGAACGTTTCGCCACCGGTCGGATTAAAATCGATTGTGAAAATTGCAGTAACAGGATTTGGCGGTTTCTGGCCCGAAACGAGGTCACCTACGGGGGTAATTGCAATATTTTTTACGCTTATCGACGCAGCTGCGACAGTAATGCCTGCAATAAGAATCAGCAGGACAACAAGGCTTGTCTTCAATGTACTCATATAATGCGGACCTCACTCAAACAGCGGTTCAATTGACTCCTGCTCAAACATTGTTGATTTTTGTCGCCGGTCAGGTTTGTATACATCATCTTTTGTCTCTTTGGCAATTTCAAGAAGTTCCCTGATGCGCGGTGCATTCCCAATACTGGCAAGCACCACCACAACGGCAACATATTCACTGTTTACCGGGTAATCTCCACCCCGGACTTCAACACCGGCGATATTCTCTTCCACCCAGCTCTTCGCCTTCTCGATCCCTTTCCGGTCAAGTTCATTCGGGGGCCCCGCAACAAGGACCAGGGCCCGCTCAGCCGTTGAAAAATCACAGGGAAGCGTAAGTCGCCCGAGCATCGCCCGTCTCACAAGCGATATGACCTTTGCAGTCCTGTCCTCACCCAGAAGGCCTTCATCCTCGTGGCCCTTCCGGATAATTGTGTCTTTGATAGTGGTGATAAATGCACCGATATTCTTCTGTTTCTTTTTCGAAGATACGCTGCTGATTGCATACCCAACCGTCGTAATCCCACCACCCCGGAGCGTATTAATAATTTCGCTGGAGTCAACAACCATCTCGCCGACACCAAACCGCCCGGGTTCACCTGCCCGGAAGAGAATGCCAAAACGGCGTACAATTTCATCGTTTAACCGCTGAAACGCACTTTTAACACTTTCTCCCTCATTTTTCCAGGCAGAATTATCGAAAAGGAAGGTATTATCCGCCTCGTTAATGATGGTCTTCAGGCTCCTTGCGGCGTTGTAAGAATAGAGCCGCCCTTCTTCGGGAGCAGGCAGAATGCCAAGGACATAGACAGGTTCCTGGTATATTTTTTTCAACTCTCGCGCAAGCACGGGGGTACCTCCTGATCCCGTCCCACCACCAAGCCCTGCGACGATCATAAATGCGTCCACATCGTGTGTCCCCACACGGTCGATCGCACTCATGATGCCATCCACTTCATCAAGGGTGATCCGGGCCCCTGCGGCATTGTCTGTCCCGACGCCATGCCCTTTCACCACGGTCTGCCCAATCAGTATGCGGTCCTTCATCGGGACAATCTTCAATCCCATCAGGTCAGTCCGTGCGGTATTGACAACGATTCCCCTGAAACTCTGGGTACCGAGCCGCTTGTCCTGGGAGAGGAACATATCTACGATTTTTCCTCCCGCCTGTCCAAACCCGATGAAAAATATCTTCATAAAATGATACCCGACAGCCTGTTTATGACTTCTATTATCAGTTTTATCTCCTAAGAACTTATCTGTCCGGAGTTCAAATACTTTCTTATAACCGTAAACTGCCCGGAGCCTCTATTTTGTCGATAGTCCGGGGCAGAGCCTTTTTTATCCTTCGTTTTGTTAATACTATAGGGAGAATAATCTGTTGGGAACCAGCTGTTCCTGCGATATTGTCACTATCATGAAGATCTGTATCATTGGCGGAGGACTGACCGGCCTTACAGCGGCGTACGCGCTCTCCGGCAGGCACGATATCGACCTTTTAGAAAAGACCTCCGCACCAGGTGGCTGCCTCTCCTCGTACCAGGTGAGGAATTACTGGATTGAGAAATACTACCACCACTGCTTTTCCGGGGACCAGGCACTGCTCTCACTATTTGACAACCTTGGCCTCGCGGATAAACTTGAATGGAGAAGCGGGACAACCGGGTATTACGCAGGTGGGAAGATTTACCCGTTGACGACCCCGTCCGAAATCCTCCGTTATCCGGAGCTCGGCCTGGCAGACAAGGCACGGCTCGCATTACTTACCCTGAAAGCGAAAAAAATGGATACCCTGCCGCTCGATTCGGTGACCGCAGAGGATTTCATCCTTCAGCACGTCGGGAAAAGGGTGTATACTTCATTTTTCGAACCATTGCTCCGGAGCAAATTCGGAGAACGCCGTTCGGAAGTTTCTGCCGCCTGGCTTATCAGCCGTATAAAAATCAGGTCTGATCGGGGCATCTCCGGCGAACGGCTTGGATACCTGAACGGGGGCTTCCACCTGCTTGTTGATGCACTGGTCTCTGCTATTTCCGCCCGGGGGACACATGTTTTGTATAACACCCCTGCAACGACGCTGGTAAAAAACGGGGACTCCTGGAGTGTAAATGGCACGAAGTACGATGCAGTAATCTCGACAATGCCACCCGGCCAGCTCCAGCAGATCGGTGGGCCGGAATTACCAACAATCCCTTACCAGGGTGCCGCCTGCATGACAATCGGGCTCGACCGTGATGTCACGAATAATATTTACTGGCTCAATATGAAAGATGAGACCCCGTACGGGGCCGTTGTTTCCCACACCAACTTCATACCTGCCGAACGGTACGGGGAACATGTCCTATACCTTGCATCGTATTTTTCAGGGTCAATTCAGCCAGGCCTTGACCAGGTAATGATGGCAGACTTCTGCAGGAGATTTTCCATTCCAAAAGAAGCAATACACTGGCATAAACTGGCCATTGACCCATTTGCCGGACCCGTCTACACTACCGGTTTCCGCCAGTTAATCCCGTCATACGGTAAGGCGGGGCTGTACATGGCAGGCATGTTTTCAACACCAAATTATCCTGAGCGGAGCATGGAGGGGTCAGTCCAGTCCGGGTTCGGCGTTGCAGGCGTGGTTGACCAGGGGTCAGAAAATGACTAGCCCTGCCATCGCAGCCGTGATACCGGTATATAATGACCGGAAAGCCCTGGAACGCGCAATCCCTGTTTCCCTGCAATACCTCGGGGAGATTACACCTGACTTTGAACTGATCATCGCCGAGGACGGCAGCACGGACGGTAGTGCAGATCTGGTCAGGGAGACCAGCCGGCAGGACCCGCGTGTCCGCCTCCTTCACAGTGATGAACGTCTTGGACGGGGAAGGGCATTGAACCGGGCCTTTCGTGAAACTTCTGCACCGATTGTCCTTTATTATGATGTTGACCTGGCTACCAGCATGGAGCACCTGCGAAAACTGGTCAGTGCGATACAGGAAGGCTACGACATCGCAACGGGGTCAAGACTTCTCCCGGACAGTCGGATCCGGCGTACAGGAGGAAGGGAATTTGCCAGCAGGGGATATAATTTCCTTGTACGGTTGGTCCTCCGGAGCAGGCTCCACGACCACCAGTGCGGGTTCAAGTCGTTTCGTCGCGACCGTGTCATTTTAGTTGCGGAAAAGGTCCGGGAGCGTCACTGGTTCTGGGATACCGAGATACTGGTCAGGGCCCAGCGCAAGGGTTACCGGATACTGGAGTTTCCGGTACACTGGGAGCAGGGGCCGGGCACAACAGTCCGAAAAAGTGATGTGACCGGTATGGGACTCTCGGTATTGCGGTTATGGTGGCGGCTCAATGTTCAAAAAGATTAGTGCGATTGTTATTCCCACGCTTATTGCGGCCGGGATTATTATCTATATGCTCCTTTCGGTATGGGATGAGCTGCTTATCGCACTCCAACACGTGGTGCCCCTTTATATCGTCCCGGCGGTGCTCGTCTGTCTCCTGGCTTGGATACTGCGTGGCGCCCGGTACATGGGGATCTTAAAAAGCCTCCAGGTGAAGGCAGGGATGCTTGTTTCCACGGCCTGTATATTTGTCTCCCAGACGGCAAACCTCGTGATCCCGGCCCGGCTCGGTGACCTCGTCAGGATTTTCATCCTGAAGCACGAGTATGAGACATCGGTATCTACCGGCATCTCGTCCCTTGTTGTGGAGAGACTGTTTGATATCATCATGGTCGCACTCCTCGGCGTACTTATGCTCCCCTTTGTCCTGAATGTGCCGCAATGGTTTTACTGGGTAATAGTTGCCCCGCTTATCATCGGGGCGGTGTTCATGATCGTCCTGGTAGCACTGGGACGGGTGAAATCAGGAAATAAATATATCATGCTTATCCTGACCATGCTGGATGAGGTGCGAAAGGCCTCGCTCAGCATCAGGTCACTCATCCAGTTCTCCGCGCTATCTGTCGTTATCTGGCTGCTCGATATCGGTGTATGTATCTTTGTCGTGTACATGTTTGGCCAGAGCATCGGGTTGCCGATCGTAGTACTTGCCATTGTCATCGGGAACCTCGTAAAAGCAGTCCCGCTGACGCCCGGGGGGGTCGGGACCTATGAACTGGCCGTTGCACTGGTCCTCCAGCTGGCGGGAGTCGAGCCGGCACTGGCATTCCTCATTGCCGTGACTGACCACCTGATCAAGAACCTGGTCACGCTTATCGGCGGGGTTATTTCCATCTATTACCTCGGTGACTGGGTCCTGTCAACAATAAAATCAGCCTTCAACAAGGAGCTTGGTGAAGGGGCGGGGGGCAATGCTGGGCGCTGATATCCAGGTCCTGTCGGTAATCTCGTGGCTGCTTATCCTCACCCTCCTCCAGCTCTCGCTCTGGCCGTACCTGAAAAAAGCAATCGGTGACCTTGCGTTTCCTGTCGCATTCCCGGCATCCGTTTTACTATTCACCATTATTTCATGGTATTGCGGACTGGCACGGGTCCCGGTTTTTATTGCGCTGGTCCCGTTTATCCTCCTGCTTCTCGTTGCCCTGTATCGCAGGGAGTATTCATGGAACGGACTTAAAGGTGAGGGGAAATGGGAGTTCCTGTTCCTGGTCTGCTTCCTGTTCATGCTCAATGTCAGGTTCGTGAACCCTTCGGCCTCCTTTGCCGAGAAATTCATGGACCATGGGTTCATCGCCTCGGTGATGCGTGACCCGGTCGTGCCCCCGTTCGACCCCTGGTTCTCCGGGGGGTACATGAATGTTTATTATTACCTGGGGTACTGGGCAATCGGGGCCCTTGGTGTTGTAAGCGGGGCACCGTCAAATGTCGTGTTCAACCTCGCCCTTCCGACCGTCTTTGCTCTCTCTGCGGTGACGATGTACGCGCTCGGTCACCTGCTCCTCGAACGCTTCAGGTGGCTTTTACTCGCGACATTTCTTATCGTTAACCCCTCGTTTCTCTACGAGGCCGTCAGGGGAACGGCCGCCGGGTCGCTCTTCTGGAACAGTACCAGGACGATACCGAACGCGATCAATGAGTTCCCGCTCTTTTCACTCCTCTGGGGAGATGTCCACCCCCATCTCATCGGCATGTTCAACCAGGTCTTTTTCATATTCCTCCTGGTTTTTTCATTGAAACGATGGGGGAGTCTTCCCAACCATGGACGCTGGTGCGTTATTGGATTGTCTGCTCTCTCGCTCGGCGCGATGCCGCTGATCAATACCTGGGACATCCTGCTCTATGCACCGTTCATGGTTGTTGTCGGGGTGCTGGTCTGGCACGTGACGGTTCACCAGCGTGGCATCCAGGCTCCCGATAGAATATCCGGAGTTGCAGGGAGACTCTCCTTCAGGGTCCGTTCTGCACGAACGTGCATCGTGAATGCAACCAGGGAATGTATTTCGGTACTCCGAAAATCCCCAGGAAATATCGCTGACACACCTTTGGGATTCCTGTTCCTTGTCCCGCCCCTCGCCGTGCTGTTATGGGTGCCGTTCTATTTCCAATTGAACACGCAGGGTATCCAGGGAATCGGATTTGTCGTATCCCCCACGGGCCTTCCGGATTTCCTACTTGTCCATGGCATATTTCTCCTGGTATTTATCGCCTACCTGTGGAGAGATATCATAAAGCGGCCCTGGCTCATTCTTTTGGTAATTCCGTTTGCGGTTGCCGGTTACCTCTCCGCGGCGGTCGCACTGGTACCACTCATCTACCTCGTCGCACGCTGGAGACCAGATCCGGTGGAAATTCTCGCAATCGCGGGGCTTGTCATCATCATATTCTGCGAATTTTTCTACCTCAAAGACAACATGGGGGACGTTTATTACCGGATGAACACCGTATTCAAATTCTATTTTGCAGCCTGGCTTCTCCTTGGGGCTTCAGGATTTGCAATGCTTGGATTGATGCTTGCCAGGTGGGTCCGGCCACGGTCTATCCCCCTGCATGCCCGGCGCATCCTGGCCCTTGTTCTGGCGGTAGGATTTATCCTCATACCGCTGGTCGCTCCGGTCACGATGTTCGAAGGCCCGAGGTCCCTTGATGCCCTCGCCTATATTGATACCAGCCATCCCGGGGATGCGGCAGCGGTTGCATGGCTCCGTTCCCTGCCAGGGAATATCTCTATCGTAGAGGCTGAAAGCGGCGACTATACCTACTATTCACGGATCTCTTCTTTTACTGGCATACCTACTATCATCGGCTGGCCATTCCACGAATTTATGTGGCGCGGTGACACGTCCGGGTGGTATGGTACCCGGATGAATGACGTCAGATCGATCTATGAAAAACCGAAAGAGACCGTGGCACTAATGAAGAAATACAATGCCACGCTCTTATATGTCGGTGATTCAGAACGGTCACGGTACCACGTTGACCTTGATTCTGCAGACATCATGCCGGTATATGACCATGAGGGCGTGAAAATTTATACACCGCGTTCCGTAAATTACCGGGCATTTTGAGGACCTCGTGCGGTGATGGGAAAAACGGGCAGATAATATAAAAAAGAGGCAACATAAGCACGGTGTTCATGGGTGTCCGGCAGGGGATAACAAACCTTTATTGCCACTCCTGTTAAAATAATATGGCTACATCGTCGCTGACTGATGAGTGATGAGGGAGATGCTACTCCTGAATGAGGTGAGTTATGGCAAACGCATTTGTTAAATTCCAGGTACCTGAAGAGATTCAGAATAAAGCGCTTGAGGCGCTCGAGATCGCAAGAGACACAGGGAAGATCAAGAAGGGCTCAAACGAGGCAACAAAAGCCATCGAGAGAAGCATCGCAGCCCTGGTGCTGATCGGTGCAGACGTGGAACCCGCTGAGATCGTGATGCACCTCGGACCACTCTGTGATGAGAAAAAGATCCCCTACTTGTATATCAATAAGCAGAATGACCTCGGCGCCGCAAGCGGCCTTGATGTCGGCTCTGCTGCTGCTGCAATTGTAAAGCCCGGAAAGGCGAAGGAAATTATTGACGATATCATAAAGCAGGTCACTGACCTGAGAGCGTGAGGAAATTATGGCAGAAGAAGGAACACCCGCGGAGGTGATCGAGGTGATCGGCTCAACCGGAATGCATGGCGAGGCGATGCAGGTGAAATGCCGGATCCTTGACGGAGTAAACAAGGGCCGTATCATTACCCGCAATACAGTGGGCCCCATACGTGAAGGCGATGTGCTGATGCTCCTCGAGACCGAGCGCGAAGCAAAGAAACTATCGAGGCGGTGAGCAGAAAATGGTAGAGATGCGCAACTGCACATTCTGTGGCGGAGCAGTAGAACCCGGTACCGGGAAACTCTTCGTCCGGAAAGACGGGAGCCTGTTTTACTTCTGCAGCACAAAATGCCAGAAGAATTACAAGCTCGGCCGCGTAGCCCGCAAAGTTGCATGGACTGCTGCAGGCCGCAAGGCCCTCGGAAAGGAGTGAGCCGGCTTGGAGCGCACTTTTGTGATGGTCAAGCCCGACGGGGTCCAGAGAGGACTTGTTGGTGAGGCAGTAGGAAGGCTTGAATCCAAGGGCCTCAAGCTCGTGGCAGCACGTTTCGAGCTGATGCCTGACAAATGTGTGATTGAACAGTACAAAGAACACCAGCAGAAGCCGTTCTTTAATTCGCTCAAAAAGTATATCATGAGCGGGCCGGTAGTTCTCATGGCCTGGGAAGGGAAGAATGCCGTAAAGATCGTGCGTACCGTTATCGGGGCCACGAACCCGGCAGAGGCAGCTCCCGGTACAATCCGCGGAGATTTTGGACTTGATATCGGAAGGAACGTTATCCACGCTTCTGATTCGGTTGAGAGCGCAAACCGCGAGATTGCAATCCACTTTACCGCAGATAATCTCGTCAGTTACACAAGAATTGACGAGACGGTCCTCTACGAGTGACGGGACAAGACCCCGGCTCTTTTTTTCTCTTTTTTTAAAAAAAAGCAATACTCATATCAGATAAGCGCAAATTACCGCGTATATCACTCGTGCCTGCATCAGGACGTGTGCCCCGGAGCGCTTATGAGACTGAATTGCCTTGAACGGACGGTACTATGACCGTGAGAATTGCCCTTGCACAGGTCACACCGGTATGGGAAGACCCAGGGGAGACGCTTCACCACATTGAACCGTTGGTAGCGGAGGCCGCGAAGAAGGGAGCGTCAATAATCTGTTTCCCTGAGCAGTTCGGGACAGGCTGGGACCCGGGCTCTGTATCCAATGCTCAACCGGTTGATGGATTGATTGTCCAGACACTGGCAGGTTATGCAAAACGCCATCATATTGCAATTCTTGGCTCTCTGCGCCTGCTTGAGCAGGGGAAATTATTCAATGCCTGCATCGTCGCCGGTAGAGACGGGACACTTATTGCCAGTTACCGGAAGGTCCACCTGTTTTCACCACTCATGGAGGGTGCTAATTATCAGCCGGGTGAGCGCATCGGAACATTCCAGCTCGGGGGCATGACATTCGGGATAGCCATCTGTTATGACCTCCGCTTTTCCCCACTATTCCACGTCTATGCAGCCGCAGGGGCAGAATGTGTACTGGTGCCATCGGCCTGGCCTGCCTCACGGATGGACGCATGGGAGCTCTTCATCAGGACGCGTGCCATCGAAAACCAGGTATTTGTCGCAGGGATTAATACCATCGGGACGACCCCTGTCGACACGTATCAAGGAAATTCGATTGTTGCCGGACCGTTGGGTGACATCATCTGCCGGGCACCAGCCAATGAGGGGGTTACCTGCACAGAGCTCGATCCGGGTGCAATCAGGCAGGCCCACCAGGCGATGCATGTCGAGGAGGACCGGCAGACCGGACTCTATCACGAGATGGCGAAGGCCACAAAAAAGAAATGATCCCAGATGAACAACGTACTGCAGCGTATGCCTCAGTTCCGCCTTTTTATTACCGGTGAGGGACAGTTATCCCCCAGATATACCTGGTATCAGTTTTCACCTGATTGTCACTATCGCGTAGCGGTACCCGATGAGCACTACCAGGTTGACATCGCAAAAAAAGGGACTGACGGGAGCCCTGATGTACCAAAGACCCCCCTGGTAATTAACGGTGGGGGAAACGGTTACCTTCAATCTCTCAATTGATACCAGGGACTCGTAGAAAATCCTTGAAACCTGCCGGGTAATCCGGGTCAGAAACCTGGGGCGGGACTCATCCATTAAAATGGAAAACTTCGACGTTTACATCCCATGGCTACACGAAAAACGGCTAAAATACTCATCCTGCTGGGGCAGAAACTGCGGAGAGCCTTGCCTATATCTACCGGGAAGACCCATTTCTGTATATGTACCGTCTCGTGTGCGTCCACTGTGGAGAAGAATATGCACCTGACGAGATCATCTATAACTGCCGGCGGTGCGGTCACCTGCTCGCAGTACAGTATGACCTTGACAATATTTCTGTTTCGAGATCAGAATGGGACAAGCGGCCACTCTCGGTCTGGCGTTACCGCGAGATCCTTCCGGTAACGATCGACCCGGTTACCCTGTACGAGGGGGGGACCCCGCTCTACCATCTGAAGGCAATAGGGAAGGAGCTCGGGCTCCCCGAACTCTATGCAAAACATGAAGGCATGAACCCGTCAGGATCGTTTAAGGACAGGGGGATGACGGTCGGTGTCTCGATGGCGTTGCAGCTCAAAAAAACCCATGTTGCGTGCGCGAGCACAGGTAATACTTCGGCAAGCCTTGCCGTATATGCTGCAAAAGCCGGTATCCCGGCGGTCGTACTCCTCCCAGCCGGAAAGGTAGCACTCGGGAAAGTTGCGCAGGCCCTGATGCATGGCGCCAACGTGATCTCAGTCCGGGGGAATTTTGACAAGGCGCTTGAGATGGTCCACGACCTCTGCCTTTCCCATGGCCTCTACCTGCTGAACTCTGTCAACCCGTACCGGCTGGAAGGCCAGAAGACGATCGGGTTTGAAGCGATTGACCAGCTGGGTGGAGTACCTGACCGGATCGTACTGCCTGTTGGTAATGCTGGGAATATCTCTGCCGTGCACAAAGGATTAAACGAGCTAATTGAACTTGGGTTCATCGACCACCTGCCCATGATGACCGGTATCCAGGCAGCAGGTTCCGCACCGATTGTTGATGCCATACAAAACAACCTGCCAGAAGTGATCCCTGAAAAGAACCCGGAGACCGTGGCCACTGCCATCCGTATCGGCGCACCGGTCAACGCCGAGAAAGCCCTGACGGCAATAAGGAAAACAGGAGGGACTGCAATATCTGTCACCGACGCAGAGATCCTGAAGATGCAGCGCGACCTCGCCCGGATGGAGGGGATCGGTGTCGAACCGGCATCAGCTGCATCCGTTGCCGGGGTCCGGCGCCTTGTCGAGGACGGCATTATTGACCGGAACGAACGAATTGTCTGCGTGGTTACAGGCCACCTCTTAAAAGACCCGGAGACGGTGATAAAACAATGCGAGCCCCCCATCGAGATAGACGCGGACCTTGCGTCACTCTGCTCTGCCTTGCACTTGTAAGCCTGCTGGCAGCGGCCTTTGTGGTACCAGTGCTGGGGCTTTCCATAGAGTACCGGGTCCTTCCAAACGGGACTGCGTACGATGGAATAGTCCAGGTGGAGAAGAGTACCGGGTACCAGTTTTACGAGACCGGGGCAATGGGAGAACGCCTGCCCGTGAAGGTGACCAACATATCACTCAGCGGGGCGTGTTCCCCCTGTACCTACAACCTCTCCGGCGATTCGGGAATTTCATACCCGGAGGGGAACTACACAATTTCCTACCAGGGGCCGGTCCGGGAGAACCATATCATCACCTCGTTCGAACGGCCTTATAATGTAAGCGTGGTCCTGCCATGGGGTCTTGATGTACGGAACCAGTTCCTCGGTGTAGTAAGTCCCGGTGGTGACATTACTGCCATAAACAATACATCGGTGAATGTAAACTGGACCGGTGTACGATCAGTGGAACTACGGTTTTATGACCAGGGCAGGGAATCTTTGCTTTACATGTTTGCAAATTTCTGGCTCATCATCGCATTCGTCCTCCTGACCCCGTTCCTCCTCTCGATGAAAAGAAAACAAAAATAACAGGATTGCCAGACATCCTGACAGGTGTTTTTTTTAATTTCTGATGCATAACAACGGATTCTTTCTTTTTTATCCACTGAAACTTTGCAACCATTCGGGTCAAGATATGTGAAAACAGGGGGTCCCGGGGTCACGTGTGGAGCGGGGGGGGCCGATACACAAAGGGAAAATCTTACCTCCCTGACCTGTTGTGAATAGGCACGGGGTATTCAACGAGGTTCAATGGTTGATGCGGCGAACT
>JAPKXR010000176.1 GCA_026394715.1 Methanomicrobiales archaeon
CTTGAAGTACCCTCTGCAGGGCGGGATCGCTCACCGGGTAACGCAACCGGATCTTCCGGCCATCATATATGCCGGCCAGTGTATAGGTGACCTCAGCCGCGCTCGGCTTTCCTTGGTCGGCGTGCAGGCGCTGGGTCACGAGATCGGGTATTGTGCGCATGAGAGCGCCGAGTAAGGTGATCTCATGCGCATCGGGAATACTGACGCTGCCAGGCGGCTGCACCTTCATCACCAGCGGGTATCCTGTACGTTCTGCGGCGACCGCTACATCCTGGCGGGACTGGACAACCGAAAACAGGGGTACGGGAATCCCATGATTTTTCAGCAGCCCGTACCCTTCCGCTTCTGAAAGCATCCTGCGAGTCATGTCACTAGCTCCATGGTTAGGTATACTCGGCTCCGGGTTATCAGGTTATTTGATAAATGAAACCGATCACACCGGTCATGCCTTCTGTTGTACCGGGAGCTGATTAACGGACCTGCCAGGTGCTGGAACAGTTACCGTGCTCTTTTTGTTGCCAGCTCCGGTACGGTCACGGGGGACCCGGTCATGTTATTCATCGCAGGGAACCGGGACTATCTGTTAACCCATCTGCAACAGGCCCCGCGAGAACATTATCCGGTGATGAGGGCCCTGAACTTTCTGCAGTATCCACGGCTGGTTTTGGGGAACAGGGCAGACGAGTATTCATCCCGTGCCCTGCTTGTCGCGAGAAGCCCCCCAACCTTCACGTATTGGACGTATTCGGTTTTCTCTCACCCGTGCAGATGTTTGCATGGATGTGGGAAGCTTTATTTCCCGTGGAATTCCGGGCATGCACAAGTATATGTGCTTGAACAACCTCGAGGAAGTAATTGGTGCGCAGATGATGGAAAAGGCAGATATTTTATGGCTGGAGGAGATCAGGAAGGAGGATATCGCAGCCGTAGGTGGAAAAGGGGCCTCACTCGGCGAGATGGCGGTAATCGGGCTCCCTGTACCGCGGGCATTCATCGTGACAAGTTATGCATTCCGCAGGTTCTTAATCGAGAACCAGCTGGAAAAGATGCTGATTAAGAATTTCGAGAACCTGGATGTAGAAAATAATGCAGCCCTTGAACATGCAGCTGAACTGGCAAAAGATGCGGTCATGAAGGCCTCGATCCCTTCAACGCTTGTTGATCACATCCGTGAAGCCTACCAGCTGATGGACTCGGGAATGATGGTCGTCGCGGTTCGGTCAAGTGCCACCGCAGAAGACCTGCCTGATGCCAGCTTTGCCGGGCAGCAGGAGACCTACCTCAATATCAAGGGTATCAATAACCTGCTTACGGCAGTCCGGATGTGCTGGGCTTCACTGTACGGGGCCCGGGCAATTTATTACCGGTCAAAGCAGGGGTTCGATGACAATACCGTGAATATCGCAGTCGTCGTACAGCAACTGGTCAATTCGGAGAAAGCGGGTGTGATGTTTACCAACCACCCGGTGACCGGCGAGCCGCTCACCATGATCGAAGGGTCCTGGGGGCTTGGTGAATCGGTCGTTTCCGGCTCCGTATCACCGGATAAATACATTGTTGACCAGCGTGGAGAGAAGGTCATTGACAGGATGGTCTCGAACAAGAAGATCGAGATCGTCGCCGAGGGGACACATGGGACGAAGGTAATCCCGGTTTCACCGGAGCGGCAGGATATGCAGGTATTATCTGACGAGGAAGTACTAAGGCTCGCAATGTTTGGCAAGATTGCCGGGAACCATTACGGGACACCCCAGGATATCGAGTGGGCGGTCGTGGGAAAAACTTTTTATATCCTCCAGTCCCGGCCGATTACGACGATAAAACAAAAAGGAACTGAAAAATCTGAGGATAGATCAGAGCCGGGGACCGGGTCTATTATTGTCAGGGGGCAGGGCGCATCCCCGGGGATTGCGTCGGGGAAGGTCGTTATTGTCCGCGATGCAAAGGACACCAGCGCTGTTTCTGAAGGGGACATCATGGTCACGAAGATGACCAACCCGGACATGGTCCCGGCAATGAAAAAAGTCTCGGCGATTGTGACCGATGAAGGTGGGATGACCTGCCATGCCGCAATTGTCAGCCGGGAGCTTGGTACACCGGCGATTGTCGGCACGAAAACCGGGACGACGACGTTACAGCCAGGCCAGCTGGTTACGGTCGATGGTGAGAAGGGATTTGTGTACGAAGGGGCCAATGCCGTGAAACAGGCCCCGTTGCCAACTAAGGCAGTTATCCAGTCTTCGCCCGTGATCACCGCTACCTCGGTGAAGGTAAATGTCTCTATTCCCGAAGCAGCGACCCGGGCTGCGGCAACAGGTGCCGACGGAGTGGGCCTTCTCAGGATTGAGCATCTAATCCTTGGCCTGGGTAAGACACCCGGGTGGTACATCACCAGTCACAAGGAGACAGAGTTCGTACAGGAGCTCTACGACGGCATAAAAATCGTCCTCGACGCATTTTACGGGAAGCCGGTCTGGGTCAGGACACTCGATGCACCAACGGATGAATTCCGGAACATGGCCGGCGGGGAGAACGAACCGATCGAGCACAACCCGATGCTCGGCTGGAGAGGAGTCCGCAGGGACCTCCAGAGCCCGGACCAGTTCAGGCTCCAGGTCGAGGCATTCCTGCGCCTCTGGGAAGATGGTTACTCAAATCTCGGGGTCATGTTCCCGATGGTCTCGCACCCTGACCAGTTTGTTGCCGCAAAATCGATGATGAAAGAGTGGGGTGTTGATGTTGACCATGTGGCCCTCGGGATCATGATCGAGATCCCGGCCAGCGCAATTCTCATCAAAGAATTCATTGAAGCCGGTATTAATTTTGCCTCGTTCGGTACCAATGACCTTGTCCAGTACACCCTCGCGATCGACCGGAACAATGAAAATGTCGCCTGGATGGCTGACTCGAAACACCCGGCAGTCCTCAGCCTGATCCATGATGCCATCCAGACCTGCAATGAATATGGAGTGGAGTGTTCCATCTGTGGCCAGGCGGGCTCAGAACCTTCAATGGTACAGTGGCTTGTGGAGCATGGTATCAGCAGCGTATCAGCCAATATCGATGCCATCGCAAAGATCCGCGAGACGGTTGCCCGGACAGAGCGAAAGATTATCCTCGAGAGTGCGAGAAGCCGGGATGTATAAGAAACGTTGCGACCGGCACGCTCATTTTTTTCTCTCCTGGCAGTGGCAGATTTTTTTATTATTAGCCCGGTGATTGTGCGGCAGGCTTACCAGGCAGCCTATGGTCCCCGGTGGATCAACCGGCAGGATATTCGTCTGGTGCAACGGATCGGGCGTATCCTCCTTCCAACGGACGGATAACCCGGGTACTATCACCCCCGGCGGCGGGGCTTCTCCTTCTCCGGGTTAGCGTGAGTACCGGCTCTTTTGGTGCGACCGTGGGCATGCCAGCCGCGAAGTTACACCGGTGAAGACCGGGACCAGAGTTCGCCTTGTTATCATCTGTTATGTGAGTGATATCGGCCTGCCCATGTAAAAATAAAGCGGGCCTGGGACCAAAATAGTCCTTTACGTCCGATACCTGGTGGTTTTCATGCCTTTCAAAGGGATTTCCGGACCTCACGGGTCGCTTCTACCATGTTGCTCAATTTCCCGAAAGCGGCTTCCCGGGTGCGCATCCTCATGCCGCAGTCCGGGTCGATGAGCATAGTACCAGGCCCGAATACTTCAATCCCCTGCTCGATACGTTTCCGGATCTCGCTAACCGGTTCGATAGTATCCGTGGATGAATCGACACAACCATAGCCGAGCATCCGCCCGCCAAGGTCTCGTGAGCTGAAAAGTTCAAGGTTGCCATGATTGTTTGAAAACTCAAAATCAAGAATATTCACCGGGAATTTTATGATTTCATCGATGACCCCTGACAGGTTTCCACATACATGCATGCAGGTGGGTATTCTGACGGAGGAGGCGATCTGTTGAATTGCCTTTCTCCCGACGTTGAGGTCCGCGGTACCGGTCGACAGGATTGGTTCGTCAAGCTGGAGGATGGTAACCCCAAGGGATTCAAGAGCTTTTGCCTCCCCGATAAACGCGGAAGCGATATCCATCGCAAGTTCATCCCGGTCCCGGTACATCGGTGTGGAAAGGTGGAGCCCGTGGGCGAGTGTAGACGGTCCGGTAATAATACCTTTTACCATGGGTTTGATCGAATGGGCAAATTTGACATCCCCAATGGAAATCGGTGATGAGGGGGCCTGTACTTTCCCGTTCACCTCCTGCCCTTTGATGCCTGGCACGGTCCCGGTAAATGCCTGGATCATGTCCCCCCTGACCTGACCGTCAGAGATAATATCGATCCCGGCTTTGACCTGGTCATCCACGGCGGTTTTCACCGCAGAATGCAGGGGGTCTAATAACGACCGTAACCCGTGGCCGGGGATCGCGGGGTAACTTCCGACCACGGTGGTTGGCAGGATTATTCCATAGGGCAGGTCTTTGTTCATGCCACAGGCCTCCATCGGTCCCCTGGGAAACGTACCTCATCGCGGAGATCGGCGTAGGCACGGGCCGTCATCGCCAGCCGGCCTGCCCCACGATTCCGCGTTCCGTTTCCTTCCCCACACCCGGGTCCCTGCATCAGTCCCGTTCTGGTCCCGGACCGATCAGGTGTTGAGACTTCATCTCTCTCTCTGTCTTGTGATGGTACCATACTATCAATCACCCTTTAAGAAATGAGCAGTCCTGTTTTACGAGAGGCCGGGGAATGCCCGCGGCCCCATCGTTGCAGCCATTCATCCCAACAGGACGCCCAACTATCAGATTTCGTGAATTTCTGCTACCGTTACAATAAATCATTTGGAATTCCACGTTAGACTCTCTATACATCCGGACTATGGGATATAGTTTGCCCAACGGGCCACTAAATTTCCCTAATCATCCCCTCCTGAAAAAAAGGGCCATTCATTTCTGATCCGGGCATTAATTCAACTCAGGTCAACCTGAGAGAGAAATCCAGACCTATTCCAGCCACTTTATTCCAAAAATAAGGGGATATTCTCATGGCACCACCCAATTCACTATCCCTCCTCCTGCAAGGGCCCTGATTTTTGGGTTGGTACTGCCACCATTCCACCCAGTTTCTTGAAATAACCAGATATCTGCCATATTTTTAAAGAACCCTAATTCACCCTTCTTTCCTCGGTATCCGGGGCCTTAATGTGCAGGGATTACCTGCACCTACATTTACCAGGCATATGGCATAACCAGTAACGGGCGCACCAGCTAACTCTGAATTCCGACCACGCACGGATCGTTTGCATATTGTTGAAGAATCCGTAAGACTTGTCTTACATGCATTATATTTTAAGGCTATTTTCGGGAACCGAACAGTAAAATACGCCTTTTTTCGGGTAAGGGTGCGAGAGTCCACCTCTTAACGGGTCGGGCCGGTATCGTTCCCCAGCTCTATCCGTAACACTCCCGGGGGGTACCGGGCTCATGCAGGACCGTATTGATCGGCTTCCCCTTCCACCGGATGTTAATACATCATCCCGGATGGCACAAATGCGGCAGGATTATCGTTATGCAATGAACTCAAAACCACGGACGAAACATTCGGGCGAATCTTGAAAGAACAGGTCAGACCACTAGCCCTATCGCGATGATGCAGCATGGATAAAACCAATGACCGCGGTACTTACGTCCCATGGATACCAGGGTGACCTTGTCGAATAGGTAAGAAAAAATGGAATTTCCCGGTTTTTGGAATATTAGAACCTGCGGATAGGCCCGCATCTTTCCGCGAGGTTGTTTTCGGCCCGGGTTATCCTGGTTGACCCCGGGGTTCGTCAATGTACTCAAGGTTGAACCGGTAGAGATGGGTAAACCCGCAATTCCTGCACCGGACCGTAAAATTCCTGCAGCCGATCGTTACATCATGGGGTCCGGTTACCTTACACCGCCTGCAAAAAACCGTGGACACCAGGTCCCAGATATCAAAACATCCTGGCCTGATATAGTCCCCGGATTTACTAATATCTTCAATAATCGGGATATATGCCCTTGTAACCCTGCAATTATCACAGACAACCTGGGCACCGTTCGGGACTGCAGTGATGACCTGGTCAACATCCTTCTGGCAGTTGAAGCAGGTGGTCTGGTGACGCATCGTGATGAAATCTTCCATTCATCATACTCACAAGCGGGAGCATCGAAAGTATTGCAGTGATGAAGGAGTGGCTGGACCGGGTACCTGGAAAGTACAACCTTGTTTATGACGCGGAAAAGCTCCCATTACCACCGGGCCAGTCAGCGGAAGTGCATTTCCGTTGCCGAAAACCTGGCAGGACCCCTAATCAGGATACTTTTAATGCAGGAAGCCGAATGTTTTGTTTGGAATGACTGCCTGCAGTCAGTCATACCATCGTACAGCGGGGTGAACCATGCTTGAAAAGGCACTGGTCCTGACAGATTTTTCGTTCTATTCAAGGCGTTTATTGGACTGCATTACGGGCATCCAGGGGATTTCTGAGATGGTTCTCATGCATGTAATCGAGGAGGTCAGATCTCCGATGGGGTCTGAAACGGTGGAGGGATTTTCCATTCTCGCTTACCGGAAAAATCCCCGAAACAGTCCGTTTTAGGAAAGGGAATATGCACCGGCATGTCGCCCCGTTTGCGAAAATTCGGATAGGATTGCACAGCCATCACAGGCCCCCGATCATTTATTTGGATTTCCATTTTGCCACATCATGTATGCCATCAGGCCTGAAAAACACCGTCATAACACATTTATGATGCTTGTTTTTTTCATGATAGCGGGGAAAATGGGGTTTCCTTCACACCGCCTGTCCGCCACATACCTTTCGGCACCGATATCTCGAACCGTGCTCCCTTCCCCGGCTCTCCTGCCTCTCTGATGGTGATGCCGGTGATATCGAGGATCTCACGGATAAAGAAGAGCCCCCGCACCGAAGCACGGGCACTCCCGCCGCGTAAAAAGATCAGCTCCTTCTTCTCCTGCGGGATACCAGGACCATTATCTTCGAAGACGATGACCACCCCGTCCGGGGTCGCCCGGTACGCGGCCCGGATCCGGGTGACATGGTCCCCGTGCGCGATCGAGTTCTCGAAGAGGCCCTGAAACGCCTTCTCCAGCAGGGGATCGGCAAAGATCTCAAGGGTTTCTGTTTCCAGACTGTGCTGTATTTCCCCAATGGAGATATGGGAAAGCCCGAACAACAGTACCATGTTCACGTTCTGCCATGACGGAGGTTTTGCGCCCATATCCTGGTAATCTTTGGAAATTTCAGTAATCTCGTTGATGGACCGGACCGACTGCTCAATTTTTTGTATGCCCGCAAGAGTACTTTCCTGCCCAGCTGCTTGTTTTTTTGCCAGTTCAAGGTAACTGTTCAGGATAAATACCTGGTTGACAAGATCCCTTCGTGTCAGGTCGGAAAGGACATTGAGTTTCTGGTTGACCCGGACAAGGGTATCTTCTGCGAGTTTCCGACCGGTGATGTCGGTACAAAAACCCAGGTACCGATTATCCGGCAACTGTACGGCATTTAAGATGACCGACAATGAATCGCCATTCTTTTTTACCAGCATCGCCTCTGTAGTCAGTGATCCGGTCTCCTTCAACTTCAAAAAGCCGGCGAAACGGCCCTTCCCGGTGCCGGCAGGGACGAGGTCACGAATAGAAAGGGTGAGGATCTCCTCGCGGGAATAGCCGAACATGGAACACGCAGATGGATTTGCGTCCTGGTAGTTGCCCTCCGTATCCACAATGAAGATCGCCTCGGGAGAATTATCGATATATGTCCTGTACTTCTCCTCGCTCCCGCGAAGCGCCGCCTCACTGTTTTTCCGGGCTTCGATTTCTTCTTTTAAGTCTTCGAGCAGGTTAATCATCGCCGTCTTATTCTTCTCCAGTACCTGGTTTGTCTCCCCCAGCTCCATCTCGGCTTTTTTGCGTTCTGTCAGTTCTTTTTCCAGCTGCGATGTGCGGTCAACGACCAGTCCGGCAAGGCGTTCTTTTTCCCGCCACTCCCGTTCGCCTGCCGCCTTGATCTTCACCATCGCCCGTATCTGGGCAGTCAGCTCTGCTTCGTCGAACGGTTTGGAGATGAACGCCTCGCCCCCTACCTCCAGTGCCCGGATGCGGCTCTTCCTGTCATCTTTTAACGCAGTGAGAAAGACCACCGGGATGTGCGAAAGGTGCGGGTCAGCCTTCAATTGCCTGCAGACCTCAAAACCGTCCATGCCAGGCATGAGAATATCCAGCAGGACCACGTCGGGGTCCTTTTCACGTGCCAGTTCGATGCCGTGTCTGCCGTCTAATGCACTAAACACGCTGACGCCGGGAAAGGCATCAACAACGAAGGCGTTCAATGCCACCAGGTTGTCTTTGTTGTCATCGATGGCGACGATTACCGGGCCGTTATGTTTCATGGAGGACCTCGTGTATTGTCTGCAGAAGCAGTGCTCCGTCAACAGGCTTTGAATGGTAACCATTGAAACCATAGGACAGGATCTCCTCGCGGTCGCCTTTCATCGCCCGGGCTGTCACGGCAATAACCGGGATATGCTTTAAATGCTCTTCTCTCCGGATTGCAGAGAGCATCGTAATGCCGTCCATCACCGGCATTGAGAGGTCCATCAGGATGAGGTCAGGTGTCCGTGCCCGTACATGCTCAATGCCCGACCGTCCGTCCGTGGCTTCGATAATAGTATAACGGTCCTTCAACAGCACCCGGACCGTCAGCATATCATCCGGATTGTCTTCGACAATAAGGATGGTCGGCTTCTTGGGTATATTCTTTTGACCGGTTTTTTCTGCCACCAGTCGTTCCTGACCGCGGGGCCCCGATACCATCGTCTTCACTGCCGCTAACAGCCCACTCCGGCTGATATCCCCTTTCTGGATCAGCTGGTGGATATGGTTTCCTTCCAGGAAGTTCAGTTCTTCCCGGGTGATATGCTTTGCCGTAAGGATCAGCACCGGGAGCAGGGCCGTCCTCGCATTGCTGCGGACCATTTTCAGGACTGTAAAACCGTCCACCTCCGGCATCATCAGGTCGAGGATCATCGCATCCGGGAGTTCAAGTCCAATTTGTTCAAGAGCTTCCTTGCCATTCCGGGCCACCAGCACCTTATATCCCTGCCCGGTAAGAATATCGGTTATCTGGATAACGGCAGGTTCACTGTCTTCCACTACCAGGACAGTCAGTTCTTTTTCCGGGGGTAAGGACTGCAGGTCGCCGGCCCCGGCAGGGATGGAATATTCCTTTATTTCAGCTGCCTGGTCATCAGGCAGATTCTTGGGAGTGGTGAGCGGCAGTCGCAGGGTAAACGCTGAACCCTTGCCAACGGTGCTTTCCACATCGATGCTGGCGTTGAGCAGCCGGGCATATTTTTTTGCAATGGACAACCCGAGGCCGCTACCCCCGTAGGTCCGTGCAATGCGTTCATCTGCCTGCCGGAATTCATCGAAGATGTAGTGGACCTGGTCCTGGTCGATACCGATACCGGTATCTGTTACGGTGATATGGATTTCATCGCCCGCCACCGCTGCCGTGATATCCACTGATCCCTCGTTTGTGAACTTCACGGCATTGGCAACGATATTCTGCAGGATA
Organism: Methanomicrobiales archaeon; assembly: GCA_026394715.1. Taxonomy (GTDB): domain Archaea; phylum Halobacteriota; class Methanomicrobia; order Methanomicrobiales; family Methanospirillaceae; genus CAIKOD01. Next base: position 9,611 of record JAPKXR010000176.1, read on the forward strand.
TGCTGGCACTTGGAGAGATCGCTCGTGATGAGGGGGAGGGTATCACTTACCAGGTTACGCAGGGTAATTTGTTTTTCCTGTGCCTGTGGTCCGATCATTGCTACCACCATGCTGACAAGTTCATTCACCGTGAAATGGGAGAGGCTTATCTCTTCTCGTCCTGCTTCGATCCGCGAGATGTCCAGGATATCGTTGATCAGTCCGAGCAGGTGCCGGCCATTTCGTTCGATCACGTCAAGATAACTGTATTCTTCTTCCGGGATCTTACCGGCCAGCCGGCGGTTCAGGACACCGGACAAGGCAATGACCGAGTTGAGTGGTGTCCTGAGCTCGTGGCTCATATTGGAGAGGAAGACGCTTTTCAACCGGTTGGCATCATCCAGTTGTTTTTTCTGGACTTCCAGCTCGGTGTTCTGCTCCCGCATTACCTCTGCCTGGACGGTCATCTCAGTATTCTGCTCCCGCATTAGATTCGCCTGAACGGTCATCTCGGCATTCTGTTCCCGCATTACTTCTGCCTGTTGAGCCAGTTCCCGGGACTTCTCCGTCAGTTCTCGGTTCTGTTCTTCGAGTAGTTCGGAAAATTCCGTCATCTTCCTGAATGCCAGCACCCCGTTGAAGCGGGCAGTCAGGATAAGCCAGCAGTCGTTGACCAGCCGGATTGCCGGCAACGAGTAGGCATGGATGGATGCAAGCGAGATCATAGCAACTGTTTCATGCCCTGAAATGACCGGGATAGTGAAGATCTCCTGTGGCCTCATATCGCCGACGACGGCGGAGAAAACAAACGGTGTGTCCCCCGGTATCTCCGTGATATGCTGGATCCGTCTCGTTGCGAGCGCTGCACCGAACTCACCTTCCTGTTCCACCGCAGAGAATGATGCCCTGCCTGCGTGGGAGAGGCCGATGGATTCGAAGAGGACAAATTCGGATTTTTTTGGGTTCAGAAGATACACGGCCCCCACCTGAGATCTGGTAAACCGTGCAAGCGTTACCAGCAATTCCCGGCAGAACGACGACAATTCTTCTTCCCTGAGCATGACTTCTGAGATCCGGGCTGCCTCCTCTTTGCCCTGTAGTTCGGCCTGGACGGTATCGGCAAGCCCGTTGAACGAAGCGGCGAGCACGCCTATCTCATCGGTGGATACATACCGGCTGCGGGCGTCCTTCCTGCCACCCCGGTATTCTTCCGTTACCGCTGCCAGTTCCCTGAGCGGGTCCCGGATACGTTTTAGCAGGAAAAAAAAGACCCCCAGTGAGATCAGGAGAATAGCGCCCAGAAGGACGACGAGCTGCACCATTAAGTCTTCCTGGTGCTTCTTGGCATCAAGATAAAACTGGTCGCCCCGCGCTTTGGAGAAATCGCTCATCTTCCCGATATCGGCCATCACCTTTTCAACGTGGAGGCCACCGGCACCGGTGGATTTGACACGTTTTTTTGCCCCTGCAACATCACCTTCACGCAGCAGCCGGATGGACTCGTCACGAATGGATTTCCACTGGATGAAGTCATTGTAAGAATTGTCAATATCGGAACGGGGTCCCAGGTACAGGTTGTAGAGAGTATCGAACTGCCTGTAAGCATCAGCTTCCCTGGTATCGATCAGCTGGATGATCTCTGCTCTCTCTGTATCGTTATCAGCCAGGACAAGGGTATTCATTCCACGGTGCATGACCAGGAGGTCCGCATCGAGATCCCCGATAGCCCGCCGCACCTGGAGCGGATGCTCGTAGAGCCCGGCTGTTTCCTGCCAGAGGCTCGCTTCCTGGATAACCGCAACGGTACCCATAAGGATGACAAGGACAAGGATGATGCCAAGGCCGATCCCGAGCTGCTTGCCGATATTCAGGTCTTTAATTTTCATACCATCACCTGACATTCTTTTATTTTCCGGTACACGGCACTCATGGGGAAAATTTCTTCAAGGTTTATCGTATCAACAATCCCCCGTTCTGCCTCGCCGGTCACCATGTACCCACCATACGACAAGGAGTGGCAGACTTTGTTGATGATAAACTGCCGGACCTCCGGCTTGTAATAGAAGAGCAGGTTGCTGCAGAAGACGAGGTCGAAATCCCCGTAAATGCTTCCCGGGGGACTGGTGGAGCGCTCATCCAGGAGGTCATAGGACGAGAACTCGATCCGGTCTATAAGTCGACGGGAAACCGTATAGCTCCCGTGTCCCGTTTCAAAGCAGGACTGGAGATGCTTCAGCCTCACGTTCTGCACCGCGACCGTATCGTACACGCCGCGTCCTGCAGTTACCAGGGAATCCCCTGATATATCGGTGGCAAATATGCGGAACGAGAGGGAAGATTTTCGTGCGACGAGGAGTTCATCGAGCAGGATGGCAACAGAGTAAGACTCCTGCCCGGCGGCACACCCTGCCGACCAGACACGTAGTTCCGCAGTACAGGAATCCTGTTTTTCCTCGATGAGCCGTGGTAAGACCTGCTGCTCCAGCACGGCAAAGGTAAGCGGGTTCCTGAAGAATTCACTGTAAGTGATGTTGAGCGACCGAAAGAACTGTTCAGCCTCATCGGCATTCCCCGAAAGGTAATCGCAATAGTCTGTAACCGTCGCAAGGGAGGTCGCCGCCATTCGTTTTTCTAAGGAGGCGGACAGAAAGGGTTCATCATAGCATGAGATATCGCACCCCTGCAATACCCGCATAGTCTTTACAATCCGGTGCAGCTCACGGTTCATAGAATCACCAATTGTATTTTCCCCCTCACCCGGTTTCTTTAACAAGCATTAATCTCCTGTTTCAACGCGATCATGCGCAGTTCCCGGTCCAGTGTCAGGTTGTTGAACCGCCTGATTTCATCTACGGTCTTGTTCAGCTGCTCTTCTGCATCATCCCGGACCGAACGTCCGGAGCGGCTGGTACCCGCGTCCTTATCTTCCCTGCCCGTCTTCTTTTTTGTAACCATCACGCATCACCCCTGCCTGCTGTACGCCACACACCCTTCGGCACCACCATCTCAAACCGTACCCCCTGCCCGGGCTCGCCCGTTTCGTTAATCGTAATGCCAGTGATATCAAGGATCTCCCGGACAAAGATCAGGCTTCGCGTCGTCGCACGGGTACCGTCGCCACGTAAAAAGATCTGCTCCTTCTTCTCCTGCGGAATGCCAATACCGTCATCTTCAAAGAATATGGTGGCCCGGTCAGGAGTAACCGTGTACCAGATCCGGATCCGGGTGACATGCCCCCCGTGTTTCACCGAGTTCTCGAAGAGGCGCTGGCATACCTTTTCCAGCAGGGGATCGGCAAAGATCTCGAGGTCTTCTGTTTCAAGACTGTGCCGGATATTCCCGATGGATATGTGAGAAAGCCCGAACAGCATTTCCATTTTCACGTTCTGCCATTTTGGGGGTTTTGCACCCATGTCCTGGTAATCCTTCGAGTATTCAATGGTCGCGTGGATTAACTGGACCGCCTGCACACCTTTTTGCAATGTTGCAATAACCTGGTCCTGCCCGTCTAACTGATCTTTTGCCAGCTCGAGGTAACTGCTCAGAACAAAGGTCTGGTTGGTTAAGTCTTTTCGTGTCAGCTGGGAGATTACGTTGAGCTTCTGGTTCACCCGCAGGAGAGCGTTTTCCGCCACTTTGCGCTCGGTGACGTCCCTGCTCACACCAATGAGCACCTCGTTGCCGTTCCACCACCCACGGGTAACCTTTGTCTCGACCTCGATACGCATACCATCCTTTGTAAGAACGGGTACAGAACAGGAATCGGTTGTTTCGGCAGTTATTCCCACTATAATTTTTAGTGCTTCATCCCGACGCTCGGGTACATGCAATAGAAGGACATTCGTACCGGTAAGTTCCCGTTGGGTATACGAAAGACGTTTCTGAACCGTATCATTTACCGCAAGGATGCATCCTTTCATATCCAGCACGAATACCATATCATCGATCGAGTTGAACAGGGTCTTAAAATTTTTTGCGGCGTTCTTAACTTCCCTTTCGGCCGCCATCCTCTCTATGGTACTGCCAAGTTCGCGGCTGATTGAGATGAGCGTCTGTTTTTCCTCTTCAGAAATTACCTGCCGCCTCTTGCTGGCGAGATTCAACGCCCCGATTGCCACACCTTTTGAGAGTAAAGGGATACTTGCCATCGATAAAAATCCATACTTCTCTGATCGGCCTGGAGCGATCTGTGCATAATTCTCAGTGATAATCGGTTCGTTTTTTATAAACAACGTATCATAGGGTTTCGTATCAATAGCTAACGGCTGAATTTCAGCAAGGAATTCTTCGGGAAGATTTTTGGAGTGGACGACATGTGCAGTTCGTGTGGAACGGTCCACCAGGTAGATCCCTCCGACATCGAAGTCGAGCAGGTGAAGAGATTCTTCAAGGATACTGGTGAGGAGCTCAGGCAGGTCATCTGCCTTGTTTGCCGTAGAGATAATCGCATTGAGGATGGAAAGTGTTGCAGACTGATGTTGCAGCGCCACTTCCGCCACTTTGCGCTCGGTAATATCACGTCCGACACTCAAACATACCTGCACCCCTTCATACTCAATGATCCGTACATTGATCTCTGTGGGTATGCAGGTCCCGTCCTTCCGCACATTACAGGTCTCGAAGATCTGATGTTTCGAATTCATCAGCTGGCGCAGCCGTTCTGGCACCAGCCCGGCATACTCGGGACTGTCGAAATCCATGGGGGTCATCTGCAACAGTTCTTCCCTGCTGTACCCCAACCGGTCACAAAGGACCTGGTTTACGTCCAGTATTCTTCCGGTCATATCGTGAATGAGAATTGCATCACTTGAATTATCAAAAAGGGCTCGGTATTTTATTTCGCTCCTTTTGAGTGCCTCTTCCACCCGTTTACGCTCGGTAATGTCCCGGGCTGCCGCAAAGACACCACTGACATTACCCGCCTCGTCGCGGTACACCGTAGCATTATACAACACGGGAGTGATATGGCCATCGCGGTTTCGGATGCTCAGGGGGTAATCGCGGACAATTCCGTCAGTGAATACCCGTTGATATCCCTCCTTTGCCTGCTCAGGCTCGGTGAAATTGTCTGAGAAATCGGAACCGATCAGTTCTTCTCTTGAGTACCCGGTTGCCAGTTCAGTAGAGATATTTACATCAGCGATCTTGCCATCAGAATTTATTGTGACCAGTGGGTCCAGGCTTGCTTCGAGCAGGCTTCGGTTATAAATATTGAGAGTCCGCAGTGCCATTTCCTGCCGGGTCAGTTCAAATAAATTAGCCCGGAGCTCTTGTTGTGAAGCGGTCAGTTCCTCATAGGCAGCATGAAGTTCTTCAGCATTCTTGCGCAGCGCATCTTCCGCCCGTTTGCGCCCGGTGATATCAATCCCGATTGCAATAGAGCGGGCATCCTGCCCGGATGTTACCGGGAAATTCCGGGTATTCCACGAGATAACCTTCTCTTCCCCACTCCGGGTCCGGATTTTTGTCTCAAGATTTTCAAAGAAACTGTCCTCTGCAATAATTTTTCCGATCTTTTTTGTTATTCCGGCGCGGTACTCCTTGTCCGGGTAGAGGAGTTTCCAGATATCATTGGAACCTGTCACCTCCACCGCGGCATACCCGCTGATCCGCTCCGCTGCGTTATTCCAGAGAAGGACACGGCCCCTGGTATCCAGCAGCATCAGCCAGACATTGGCGTTCATTAAGGAACTTTCCTGGATATCCACTACTTTTTTTAAGGATTTCTCGCTTTGAATAAACTGTTCAGAAAGATATGCCACAACTGCCGCAATCCCGATAAAGACCACGAACCGGATCAGTGCCCCGATAATGACCTCATCCTGGCCAGGGGAATATAAAAGGACAAGGCCGATGTAGATAAGGCTGATGATGCCCGATAGCACGAACCCCTTGTACCGGTACCGGTACGCAAGAAGCACAATCGGCAGGTAGTAGAGGTGCATGAAGATAATGGTAATACCGTGGGAAAGGCAGTAGACCGAGAAAAGAATGACTACCACAGATATCGTAAGAATGATTACCTGATACGATCTTTCTGAAATGCCGGCAGCATGATGTAACAACCCATCCTCCCGTGTCCAGTCACCGGTTCCTGGCTTTTGCAGTTCGGGTTCGTGCATTGCAGTCATAGGGGTCCTGGAATGTGTTGATTTTTTGGGATGTTTCGCATGGTTTTTAATTCAGTCAATTGCCGTCCGGGGTATTTCTGATGAGCATGAAGATAAAGGACGCCTGGGAAATAATAGTTTTTCCGCATATTCCATATTGGGCCTTTTCATTCCGGGTCCTCATCTGACCTCATGGAGCCGCCACACCCCCTTCGGTACCGTAATCTCGAACCGTGCTCCATTCCCGGGCCCGCCGGTTTCTGAGATCGTGATGCCGGTGATGGAAAGGATCTCCCGGGCAAGTGCTAAACCAAGCCCGGTGTTCTTCCCAAAGCCGCGCTCGAAGATCTTCTCCTTCTCTTCGGCGGGTACACCCTCACCATCGTCTTCACAGACGAGTACCTCGTCCCCGTCGCGTTCCAGGGCAGAGAACCGGATGGCCGTAATCTTCCCGCCGTACCGGGCAGCGTTGTCCATCAGGTTGTAAAAGACCCTGGTGATGAGCTGGTCAGCGAACACCTCCGTTCCGGCAGGGAGGTCATTGTTCACCATGACCTTTCCGAGCGGGGCTTCCTTTGCTACAGCGTCTACGAGTGTGCGGGTATCCTGCCAGACTGGGGCATTGACACCAATCTCCTCGTATTCCCTGGTGAATCGGACCATGGCGGAGATCCGCTTTGCCGCGGTAGAAACCTTCCCGAAATACTCATTCTGTGAGGGATCGAGTGGTGTATCTCCGAGTATTTCGAGGTAGCCCATCTGCACCGTGAGCTGGTTGTTAATGTCGTGCCGGGTGATGGACGAGAGAAGGGTGAGCTTCTTGTTTGCCTCCCGGAGAGATTCGTCCGCCCGCTTCTTGTTCAGGGCCACCAGAATCGTGGCGGACAGGGTATTCTGGTTGAACGGCTTGATAATATAACCGTAGGGTGCGGTGACAAGGGACCGGTCAAACGTATACCGGTCAGAAAGCGCCGTGAGAAATATTACGGGGATGTTGAATGCAGTATGGATCTTTTCAGACGCGGCAATGCCATCCATGTCCCCCAGCAGCTGGATATCCATCAGCACAAGGTCCGGTCTCTCACTCCCCGCCTTCACTATGGCCTCCTCACCCGTTGCCACCAGTCCTGCAACGACATAGCCAAGTTCGACCAGGTTTTTCTCAATGACTTTTGCAACGATAAAGTCATCCTCGACAATCAGTACCGATTCCAATTTCACAGTCTATCCGTTTATGGCAATGCTATTGCTTCATAATTGATAAAGTACTTGTTCCCGGAGTGGCTTTGGTGTATACCATTTAATCGTCCCTGGCCTTCTCACCCGGGTAATCAAAATAGTAAACAGCCCGATTGATCTGGTCCAGGTAACCGGGCATTACGGACAATGCTCGCCAAAAACCGCTGGCTGCCTCGTGCAGAGTCTGAACAACGGCATATAAAATGTGAAATAAATCCCCCTTAACTCTGAAGAAACATAACGTTTCATCGGCCATGTTTTTTTACATAGGGTATATCATCATCGCCCTCGCACCAGATATTTTTTAAATTCTTTTTATTCTCCCGTCTCCCTTTGGTAGGACGTAAGTCCCAACTCCTGGAGAGTACTATTCAATACCAATTGAGGGTTTCCGAGAGAAAGTGGCAGATTTAGTAGAGAACAATGTAACCAATGTAACCAGGAGTACGATTCGCGAACTCGCGAGATCAGACTGCAAACGTAGCGGCTTTCTTTTTGATCGTCCAGGCCGTCATCTCCACGCCCCCTTCGGCACCCCCATCTCTAACCGTGCACCCTTCCCCGGCTCCCCTGTCTCTTTGATCGTAATCCCGGTACTATCGAGAATTTTGCGTACAAAAATGAGACTGCTCATCGAAGCCCGGGTCCCGTCACCACGTAAAAATATACGTTCCTTCTTCTCCTGCGGAATGCCAATACCATCATCTTCAAAGAATATAGTGGCCCGGTCAGAAGTAACCGTGTACCATATCCGAATCCGGGTGACATGGCCCCCGTGTTGCCCCGGGTTCTCGAAAAGGCGCTGGCATACCTTTTCCAGCAGGGGATCAGCAAAGATCTCAAGGTTTTCGGTTTCGATTCTGGGCCGGATATTCCCAATAGATATATGGGAGAGTCCGAACAACATTGTCATCTTCACATTCTGCCAGGCAGGGGATTGTACACCCGGTTCCTGGTAATATTTCGAATATTCAATGGTAGCCTGGATTGACTGGATCTCCCGGACACCTTTTTGTACAGTCTCGATGATACAGTCCTGCCAGGCTAATTGAATTTTTGCCAGCTCAAGACAGTTGCTCAGGGCAAAGATATGGTTGGATAAGTCCTGTCGTGTCAGTTGGGAGAGGACATTGAGCTTCTGGTTCGCCCGACGGAGTGTTTCTTGTGCGATTTTTGCGTCCGTTGATATCTTCTACCGTCGAGAGAATGTAAGGCCTGCATCCGATCACAATAACGCTGGAGGAAAACTGGCTGGTACGGATCTCTCCGGATTTTGTCCGGGTATGTAATTCCATCCCACCTACGAAATGCCTTTCCTGAAGCGCGGAGGCCAGCTGTTCCTGTTCATCGTTATCCGCGAAAATCCCCAGTTCCCCGGAAGTTTTGCCAACTACCTCTTCCCGGCAATATCCGGTATTCCGCGTAAATGCATCGTTGACATCTACAAAAACACCATCGGTCGCCGAAACAAGCGTCATTGAAATCGGGTTACTCTTAAAAATCGTTGCAAACGTGTTCTCAGATTCACGTAATGCTTCTTCCGCCCGATTTCCTTCCACTGCTTTTTTGATCTGGTGTGAGAGTTCGGCAAACTGTGCGCCCGGTTCACCGCCTTTCTGGAGATAGAAGTCTGCACCGCTGTTGATCGCCTGGATGACCACTTCTTCCCTGCCTTTGCCAGTGAACAGAATGAACGGGACCGACCCAAATTTATTCCGGACCTCGACGAGGAACTGGATGCCGTTCATGCCAGGCATCTGGTAATCGGAGATGATGGTATCGAATTTCTCCTTTTTAAGGAGTGTTAAGGCAGCAGGCGCCGAATCAATGGTTGTTACAGAAAACACACCAACCTGCTCAAAGGAAGATCCTGCCAATATCAAGAAGGTCTGGTTCGTCATCGACATAGAGTACCCGGAGGGGACCATCCATTATGCACCATACCCCACCGTACGCAATATACCTTCCGGCACCATCATCTCGAACCGTGCCCCTTTTGCCCGGGATCACCCGTCTCTTTGATGGTAATGCCGGTGATATCGAGGATCTCCCGGGATATGGCCAGGCCAAGCCCGGTATTCTCCCCAAAACCCCGGTCGAAGATTATTTTCTTCCCGAAAACCGGGATCCCTACACCGTCGTCCTCGCAGACGATGGTCCGATCATCTCCGGATCCCTGGGAACGAAAAACGGATGGTCGTGATCTTCCCGCCGTACCGCACCGCGTTGTCAACCAGGTTGAAAAAGACGCTGGCGGTCAACGGGTCGGCGAACACTTCTATACCTGCAGCCAGATCGTTTTTCACCAGGATCTTTCCGAGTGGGGCTTCATTAGCCGCATTTTCGACGAGGTTGCGGCAGTCCAACCATGTGGGAGACTAAACACCAATCTGTTCGTACTCTTTGGTGAAACGGATCGTAGCAGCGATCCCGGAACTCATCTTTGTGATCTGGTTGAAATAATCCTTAAGCGTTGGGTCCGGGGCTTTTGCATGTAATATCTCAATAAACCCATCCAATGCCAGGAGCTGATTGTAGATCTCGTGGCGGGTAATACGGGAGAGTTGAGTGAGTTTGCTATTGGACGAAAACAGCTCCTCTTCCACCTGCTTTCGTGAAGTCTCATCACGGTAGCGTGCAACAATCTCACCTGAGGGCAGTTTGAAGATAAAATTATCGCGCCACCCTGATATCCTGTTATCCTTGTAGAAAGAAACGGGTAATGATTCGGGTACACCCGTATGCCAGACACGCCGGAGAATGTTGAGGAACCCAAATTCCTGCACCCCGGGGAATACCTCCGTCAGACGGTGCCCGATAACCTCTTCCCGTGTTATCTTCTCTTTTTTCTCTGCAGCATGGTTAAATTCAAGGATTTCAAAGTCTTCACCATCCATTAAGGCCGAGTAAACTGCAATGCAATCAGGCATGTTTTCAACAAGGGAACGATAGCGGTTCTCGCTAACTTTTAACGCTTTTTCAGCGATTCTCTGCGCTACTATCATCAGGATATGATGTGAAAGCCCAGGCAAACTGCGCATCAGGGTTACCCCCTTTCTGGAGGTAAAAGTCTGCCCCGTTGTTGATTGCCAGGGTGACCACCTCTTCCCTCCCCCTGCCGGTAAACAGGATGAAGGGGACTTTCCATACCTGTGCCCGCACCTCAATAAGGAACTGGATGCCATCCATGTCGGGCATCTGGTAATCAGAAATGATGGCAGCGGATTGTTCTCTGACGAGGAGTTCTAAGGCAGCATTCGCTGATTCGAGGGTTAATATGAAATATCACCAGATTTCTCAAGAAACCGTTTGCCGATGTCCAGGAGAAATGGTTCATCATCAACGTAGAGTACCCGGAGTGGAATAGTTATAGCACTCCATCCCCGCGATACACCTTATCTCTTTCGGCATTATCATCCAGAACCGTGCTCCTTTGCCCGGCTACCCGCAGCACCGTTCCAACCGGCTTCCGTTTCAGTGATATCATGGATGATGGAAAAGAGGAGCGTCTTTCCGCCAATGGCTACGGGAGAGGAGTGCACCTCAACAGTCCTTGCCTCTCCGCTCGAATGCCGGTGTTGTGAAGTGAACGTGGTGATCTGCCCCCGTGCTACCTTTGCCCGCAACGCCTTCACCTCTTTTGGAGGCAGGGTGTTAATCTCATCAATGGATAACGTACAGATAGTTTCCCTTGACCTGCCGTAGAACCGTTCAGCAGCCAGGTTTGCATCCATGATCATACCGGACCCGGGATCGATCAGGAGCATAACGGAATCATGGCACTCGAACATCACGCCGAAGATCTTCTCCCTCTTCTGCTGCGCCTCAGCAATTGGTTTACGCCCGGTGATATCGATCAGCATCAGGCTGAGGGCTGCTTCAGCTCCTTCACTTGCCGGGGCCGGCCCCGCAATTACCTGTACCCGGAATGGTGGCCCATGCGGATATATCAGGTACATCTCGCAGGATTGCCGATTCCCCGTCTTGATAAGCTCATTCCGGCAGCCATAGAAGACAGCCTGATGATCCGGTACGATAAACCTGGAAAACGACGTGTTGACCAGGTTTTTCCGGTCCACACCAAGCAGGGTTGCGGTGGTAAAATTGGCATTGGTGATCAGCCCCTGTTTATTGAGGGTCAGATATCCTGCAGGCGCCAGGTCATACAGTTCAAAATACCGTTCACGGTACTGGTCGAGATGGGCTTGCACCTTTCGTAGCTCCTCGTTCTGCATCTCCAGTTCAGTCTGGTGAAGATGGAGTTCTGCTTCCGTCTTCTGCAGACAGTCAGACGTTGTCTTCAGGACATAGCTGGATTTTTCCCGGAGGTCTTCCTCCTTCCGTTTACGACTGGTGATATCGTGAAAGATCCCAAGCATACCAGAAACATTTCCGGCCTCATCCAGAATAGGAGTTTTTAATGTGGAGACCCAGGATTCCTTACCATTTACGATATACCGCTCTTCAATCGTGTGGGTGGCACCGGACGCCATGACTTCCCGGTCATACGCCCGGTACTTATCAGCCAGATCACGGGGATAGAAGTCATAATCGGTCTTTCCCACAATTGCTTCAACGGCAATCCCAAGGTCACGGGCATAGTGTTCATTGCACGAGACATAGGCATCGTTCGTATCCTTGGTAAAGATCTTCTCAGGGATATTCTCAACAAGCGTCCGGTACTTATGTTCACTCGCTTCCAGTGCGGCCTCCGCCATTTTGCGCTTGTTAATATCCAGGTGCACTGAAACCCATACCAGTCCATACTCAGGATGATTAAACGTTGTAGTAGTGGCATTGCACCAGAACATTGTCCCATCCTTTCGGATATTTTGGATCTCTCCATTCCATTCGCCAGTCTGCAGAAGACTCGTGATAATTTCGTCGGCGACGACCTGGGGATCCTTCTCACCCGGTGCATTGATGATACGTATGTGTCTTTTTGTAAGTTCGCCGGCACCATATCCAAACATGCATTCGAAGCGGGGATTTGCATAGACAATAACGCCGTCACGGGCCTGGATCATCACCACACCTTCAGCCATGTTCTGAACAATCCTGCTCTGAAGGTCCAGCGACTCTTCCGCCCGCCTGCGTTCGGTAATATCAATGTTTGATCCTTCATAAAAAAGCACGGTACCTTCCGTATCCCGGATGGTCCGCGCAGTGATTGAGACCCAGAAACGGGTACCATCCCGTTTTTTGTGCAGGGTTTCATAATTCTCAATCCTATCTTGCTCCGCAAGAATCCGGACCACTTCGTTCCGGTCTTCCGGATTGGCATAGAGGTGCTGGTTGACATCTATACGGGTATGTAACATCCCGGCAGCTTCGGTATACCCGTACATGTGGGCAAATGCATCATTTACATCGATCAGCAAGCCGCCAGGTGTAGTTTTGAATAACCCTGATACAGATTTTTCAAAAATATCCCGGTATTTTTGCTCGCTTTCCCGCAGTGCCTCTTCCGCCCGCTTGCGTTCGGTGATGTCTTTTGCAAAACAGCAACAGTACTGTTTGTCCTTGAACTCGAGATAATTGAGGACCATTTCAACAGGGACCACGCGGCCGTCATGACCGATGATGGCAGTTTCAAACATGTAATACCGGTCCCGCAGGATTACTTCCCAGGTCTCATCCCACGAAAACGGGAAAACCCCGTCAATGATATCCTGAAATTTTTCCGTACCCAAATCGCGGTGCTGGTAACCCAGCACCTTCCGGGCTTCCCGGTTCATGTACACGAACCGGCCCCCACGACTGGCCCACATGATCAGGTACGATGCGTTATCCACAGCAAACTGGGTGAACTGGAGCTTGAGATATGTCCTCTCGTGGCTGGCAATCTCATGATAGATCTGCCGGTTCAGGTCCTGGACCTCAGCCAGGCGTTCCTGTGCCATGGATTCTCTCTCTTCCACACCTTTCTGTACCGTCTCTTTAAGATTTTTCATATCGGTAATGTCACTACCGGTACCCATGTACCCAATCGATTTTCCAGCCTGGTCAAACAAAATCCGGAATATCCACCGCTGCAACCGGGAGTCCCCCCGGGGAGTAATGGCCCTGAAATCCAGTGATGACACCGGGTGAGCAGAGTCCAGCGAGAGGAGGCATTGTTTAATCCTGGTATAATCGCTTTTTGGTACCGTTGGTCGCCACCGGTGACCGGTAAGTTCGGTTTTTCCTTTCTGCAGAAGGTCACTATATGCCCGGTTCACGTAGGTGAGCGTGCCATCCGGTGTAAACCGGCAGATATATTCTGTCATGTCCAGTTCGGCAAGCGAATCATCTGCGCCATACTCGTTCCGGTGGGGATAACTGGCAACTGCCGGTATATCGGCAATAAGGGCAACTCCCGGCTCCCCGTTCTCGAAAAAAACCGGTAGAATAGTTAACGTGCACGGCAGGGAACGGTCGGCAAGCACAAGTTCCGCTGAAACCTTGATTTCTTTCCCTTTCAGGCCGTCCCGGATTAACCGGGTAAGTTCGGGAATTGATTCAACGAAAAATGGCAGTTGTCCGGTAGTTTTTCCGATGAGGTCCCGTTTTGCCAGGTGCAGGAGTTGCCGGAACGGTTCATTCATATCGACAACGGCCTCCCCCCTGCCAAATACGAGGACGCCGTTGTTTGAGAGCTTCAGCACCGCATCAACCGGTAACTTATTTGCCTGACAATAGATTTTGGCCGCCCCAACCCGTTTGAGGGTGACCCGGCCCTGCATCTGGAGCAGGTGTAAGTTATTTGCAGCTGCATTACGATTCATGCCAAGCATTTCAGAAATATTTTTTATCGTCATTCCCTCAGGATTTTCTGATAATAAAGCCCGGATACTGGAAATTTCATCAGGAAATTTTTCTACTGGCATCGTTACTTCATCATAGCTCAACGGATCTTATCTAGCTTCCGTTCGTGCCAGAGATTAATGCCGTGCATATATGTACATTTATCAATATCAAGATCCATTGTGACATATCCGCTTGTGCAGGGCAGGTGAACGTACCGTCTGGGAAGGGGACCGTTTAACCCCGTCATTCGAAAAAATGGGCATGACACCTGCAGGCCACAGGCGCAAAAGATGAATATACCGGGCGGCACATCGTGCCGGGAGGACCCGCACGGTGAGACAGGAGATAATAGAACAGGAAGTCGCCGCACTCTGGGTCCGCTACTCGGTCATCGAAAAAATGTCGGGTACCTATTCAGATTGTATCGAAAACCGGGCATGTGACCCCATCCGCCGGATAATTTCTGCGGACCTGGAGGATACCCCGGGACAGATACCCCGGGTGAAACAGGCGGAGAGGGAACCCACGACAGAGTGAACGGCCCCTTGAAAAAGAGGCACCGCCGTTAAAACCCTGCAGGCCCCGTGAAACCTGGGCGCAACCGTTGCAGGGTTGGAAAAGGAAAGAGCAACAATGCCGGATTGTAACAGGTATTCCGGTGGATTGAAACGAAATCCCCGAGGGTTGGGGAAGAAGGAACGATGAAATCAGGAAAAAATGTGACAAAAAATCAGAAAACTTCTGAAACCCAAAGGAGAGAAACGATGCCCGATGTTTGTTTTGGTTTTGAAGTGCACCAGCCATTCCGCCTCAACCGGCATTTCTCACCCAACCCGAAGGTAAAGAAAAAAGATCTGCATGCGCTCTATTTTGACGAAATGAACAAGGAGGTACTGGCGAGGGTAGCGGAGAAGTGTTACATACCTGCCACCACGGTAATCCTCGAGAAGCTGGACGAAGGGTTCCAGGTTGCGTTCTCCTTCTCAGGGACCCTTATCGAGCAGCTGGAGAAGTGGCAGCCGGATGTCCTGTCCCTCTTCGATTCAGTCGCCCGTCATAGCAACTGTGAACTGCTCGGGCAGACCTACTACCACAGCATTGCCGGGTGTTTTGGAGACAAATTTGAGTTCATCGAGCAGGCCCGGATGCACGCCGACCTGATGCATGACCACTTTAAGGTCCGCCCCACGGTCTTCGAAAATACCGAGTTTACCTTCAATAACACGATTGCAACAATCGCAAAAGAGGTGGGATATGCCGGCATCTTCACGGAAGGCGTTGACCGGGTCCTTGGCTGGCGCAGCCCGCACCATATCTACACCTGCAATGATATGCCCGTCCTCCTGCGTGATACCCAGTTATCAGATGACATCGCGTTCCGGTTTGCCAACCAGGGCTGGGACCAGTACCCATTGAAAGCAGACACCTATGCACACTGGCTGGCCGGCGCATCCGGTGACCTCATCACCATCTTCATCGATTACGAGACCTTCGGGGAGCACATCTGGACAGAGACCGGGATCTTCGGTTTCCTCTCCCACCTGCCCGGCGAGCTGAAAAAACGGGGAGTTAACACGGTCCTGCCAGCAGAGGCGCTGACCAGGTATGCGCCGGTCGGTATGATCGATGTCCACCATACCATCTCGTGGGCAGATATCGAAAAGGACGCGTCGGCATGGATGGGCAACGAGCGGCAGCACACGGCCTACTCGGCAATCCAAAAAGCGGCGGCCTTTGCCAGCAAAGACAAGTCAACCTGGCGGTACCTCCAGACGAGCGACCACTTCTATTACATGGCCTCCAAGTACGGGACCTGCGGCGAGGTTCATAACTACTTCAGCCACCACGAGGCAGACGACGCGTTCAGGACATATATGGCGGTCCTTTCCGACTTTGAAAGCCGCAACATACAGGGGATGAAAGACCGCAAGTCCGCAAAGACGTTGCGGACCCTGCCCCCCGGACAGGCATTTCATTTTGCCGGCCCGACTGGCTTTGTCGGCTATGCCGCCTATAACCTTGACCAGTTTGAAAAACTGCTCAGTATCGTGCCCGAAGAGTCAGTCCGCTACCACCAGGAGCGCGGGGATATCGCCCGCTGGATCGGGGAAACGCTGGGAGATGAGGGACTGGCTGAAAGTGTTAAAGACTGCGAGGACCAGAGAAAACTCATTGAGATCGTCAAAACACGGAGGGAACTGCTATGGAGTCACGTAAGTTAGCATTCTTTTGCTGGGAGTCAATGCATGCCGAACGCGTGGGAGGTCTCGCAAGCGCCGCGACCAACCTCGCAGAGACTCTTGCGAAGCAGCATGAGATACATTACTACACCCGCGGGACAATGCCCGACCAGCAGATCAATGGTGTTTGTTACCATTACTGCCATCCGCAGGGTGGCAATACGGTGTCGTATTGCGAGGACATGAGTAACCGGATGGTTGAACAGTTTCGAAAAGACGACCAGCATGGGAAATTTGACATCCTTCACTTCCACGACTGGCACCCAATCCAGGCGCTCCACCAGCTGCAGGACCGGGACACGATCCTTACGTTCCATTCGACCGAGTTCGGCCGGAACGGAAACCAGCACGGCAACTGGTGGGAATACCGAGAGGTTTCCGGCAAGGAATGGTATGGCGGCCTTATCGCAAAACGGGTGACCACGGTTTCGGCGACCTTGAAAAACGAGATCATGCAGCTCTATAACGTCCCCGATTGGAAGTGTGACGTGGTCCCAAATGGAGTTGTACCCAGAAAATACTGCACATCCGTTGACCCCGGTGAAGTGAAACAATCCTATGGGATCCACCCCTACGCCCCGCTAATCCTTTTCGTCGGCCGGCTGGCGTACCAGAAAGGTCCGGACATTTTTATTGAGGCGCTACGGAAGGTCCACGACCACCGCTGGGATTTCAAGGCAATTGTGGCCGGGGATGGCGGGATGCGGCAGTACCTCGGGGAGCGGGCATACGGGCTGCCAGTCAACTTCGTCGGCTACATCCCGGACACCGAATACTTACGGCTCCTGAACGCCGCCGACATCGTCGTTATCCCGAGCAGGAATGAACCGTTTGGGCTTGTGCTCTTAGAAGCGTGGAGCGCGGCAAAAGCAGTGGTCGCATCAGATGTCGGGGGCCTTGGTGAGAACATCAACCCCTTCATCGACGGGATCAAGGTCTGGCCTGATTCTGACTCCCTTGCATGGGGGATCAATAACCTGCTGGATGACCCGGAGAAAGCCAGGACATTCGGGAGCCGGGGACGCTCGAAGGTCAACCGGACATTCCTCTGGGAGCCGATCGGGAACCGGATGGTACAGACCTATTCGCAGGTGAGCGGCTAAGCGGGGCACCAGGGGGAGTATCGTTGCTGGATACCCCTTTGATATGGCAAGTAAACAGGAGGAAAAATGACACAACATTGTCCACTCTGTGGAAAAGGCGGTATATGCTGAATATAATGCGGACCCCGGGAACCTGACCAGGATGTTTTACTTCTGTCGCGGAAGCCCCCTGATGGTTGCAGAGCGACATTCATGATTGACCCGGACGGGGAATGTGTTGAATCGCCTGTAACCGAAGTGAATGAAACGAATGGGTCCGATTACCTTGGAAAAATACCCATCCACTACGAGGGTATGGACTGCCGGGAGGGCGGTATCATCTTATAGGGAGAGCGCAATTATGACATCGATGAGTTCCGGTCGTTGGTCAATGGCCGGCTCAGACGATCGTATGAAGAAAACGAGTGAGCATAGGAATAGTATGTTGGGGCACCGATGAACGGGTGCCGGGAAACATGGGGTTCCACGCAGGGGTGAGGGGAGACTGAAATTGAGCTTTTTCGATCCCATAAGAGACGGGAATATGAGGAAAAAAGGAGGGGAGAAATGAAAAAAACCAGCGAAACTACGATAAACCATCAGCCTGCGGCTGATATGGGTACTGACATCAGGGGGGAGGATATCTCACCCAGGACATGGATTTTATTTTATCTTATCTGCCTTGTTGCGATTCTCTGGGCGACGTTCCTCCTTGTCCGGGAGGAGATGATCTGGTTAAGTTTTGCCCTGGTTATTATTGCTGCCGGCAGCGGGATGTTCCTGTTTATCCACAATATAAAATTACGGACAGGGTTTTTCTTCTATCTTATCTGTCTTGTGGCAATTCTCTGGGCCGCATTCCTCCTTCTCCGGGAGGAAATGGTCTGGGTCAGCGCTTTCCTGTTTCTCGTTTCGGCAGGCATGGTAGTTTTTGCATATTTCCTTGGCGAACATCACCACCAATCAATACCCGTTGCCAGTCCGAATCCCGAACCCGTAGCCAATCCCGGCAATCCTGCTCCCGTGTCGTCCGAAAAAACAAGCAGCCCAATGGACCCGGAAGAGGAATAGAATTGCCCGGGATTTGATTGGGGTTGGGGTGCACCTGACTTCCCAACCCAACCTGACAGTCCCCACCTTTTCCTGCCCGGGTTAACGAAACAATCCTCTCAAACTGGGCCTCTCCATTACCCACCCCCTTCGATAAAACCTGCCCTCGTTCGTTTAAATCGCCCGCATTTGCCCCCGTTTCCACCCGGTTAAAAATAAAACGATTTAATGCAACATTATTTCGATTAAGCCTATAATTTGGCTTTATTTGAGCCCTATCATTTTTCTGATCCCTTGATCGTCACCCTTTCGACACCGGTGTACCATGGTTAGAGAGCAATAACCCGGCGGAGGACAGGTTCACGGATTGGTGCCCTCAAGAATCATCGTAGCCCCTGATCGTTACCGGGGTACCAGGCGGATTTGTTAGCGTGGCCGTTCTACCGATAGCAGTCCCGCCAGTTATGTATCCGGCAATACGGCAACCCCGGGAAGTTGAATTCCTGACAGGAACTGGAGCGAGGCTCCGCCACCCGTGGAGACATGGGACATTTTTCCAGCCAGCCCCAGTTCTGTCACCACCTCGGCGGTGGATCCACCCCCGATGACCGTGACGGCATCAAGACCGGCGATGACCGTGGCAAGTGTACGGGTCCCCTGCGAGAACTGCGGTACTTCGAATACACCCATCGGGCCGTTCCAGAACACCGTCCTACACCGTTTAAGGGCCTGTGAAAATTCACCGGTGGCACCCGGACCAATATCGGCAATGGCCCATCCGTCCGGTATCAGGGTTGCCGGGACAGTCTGAATTTCGTGCCGGCCATCAATATTGTTCGTGATAACCACGTCGGGCGGAAGCAACAGGCTGACACCGAGAGACGTTGCCTTCCCGGAAAGTTCTTCCACGTACCGTAGTTTATCGTCCTCCACAAGGGAGGTACCGACAGCATACCCCAGGCTTTTAAAAAAAGTCGCCGCCATGCCACCACCAATGATCAACATATCCACCTTTGGAAGGATGTTTTCAAGCATCATCAGCTTCCCGCTCACCTTCGCCCCCCCAATTACCGCGGCAAACGGGCGCCCAGGTGTAGCAAGCAGCCCTCCAAGCATATCCAGCTCCTTTTCCATAAGCAGGCCGGATACCGCCGGGAGATGGGAGACCACACCGGTAACTGATGCGTGGGAACGGTGACTTGCCCCGAAGGCATCGTTGACAAAGATCTCACCCAGGCGGGAAAGTGCACGGGAAAAACCGGGGTCATTGGCTTCTTCTTCCGCGTGGAACCGCAGATTTTCCAGGAGCACCACCTCACCTTCCTGCATTGCCGATACCGCCACCTCCACCATGGGACCAACACAATCGGTCAGGCAGCGGACCGGTCTCTTTAGAAGTTCTGACAACCGGATTGCCACCGGTGTCATCCTCAACGATTCTATCACCTGGCCTTTTGGTCTTCCCAGGTGGGAGCAGGCAATGATCCGGGCATGATGATCGATAAGGTAACGGAACGTAGGGAGCGTGGCACGGATACGGGAGTCGTCTGAAATAACCCCTTCATGGGTCATCGGTACATTAAAATCAACACGCAATAGAACTCTTTTTCCCGTAACATCAATATTTTCCACGGTTTTTTTTGTCATTTCACAACACCAACGGTCAACCTGTCAATGAGATACGAAAAAGCCATAATTGAAGATAACAAGTCCCATATATCTGAAGATGCGACCACTTCACTATAATAACCCTTCTTTACGTGCAATTGGTTACTCAGCCAGTACAAGATTTTTTTATGCAGACCAAGTGGTACAGCACCCGCATGGTGCAGACAAGACCACCCCCCGGAATTTTTCAACAACCACGGAAAATTTCTCTGGTGACTTCAGGAAATTCCCTAACGAGGGATCTCGCATGTACCGGAGTTTTTTAATTTATAAAAAGGGTGCGGAGTCACCAATTCCGGGCAGGCTGACGCAACCGTTTCCCTATCCTCCCCCATACCTGGTAATGACAGGGTACAGTAAACAAAGTCAATTAAGGCCACGGAATATGATAAAACGAGGGCATATCGGGGTTTTTTAGAGATCAGGCCAATATCGGGTTATTACCCGAAACTGACGAGAATAACAGCCGTACCAACCAAAAATAAGGGCTCTTGCAGAAAGGGGGTTATAGGATGGGTGATGCACGGGAAATATCGGGCTTATTATTGGAATAACGAGGCCGGAATAGGGCGGGATTTCTCCCCTGGCAGGAGGCATTGAATTGGTGTCCTGCTCTGAAATGAAGGACACTGATGTTCGGGAGAGGCACGATATGGGAACTACAAAAAAAGATTTTTTTCACAAGATCTGATGCGAATGGCCAGCGGTCAAGGGACTTCACGGGAAAAAAATGACCTGCACCTCTCCGGGTGGTTCAGGATGGAAAGGACATCCCGGCGTTTTTCGACCATTGAATACAACGGCACACCGAGTTCTCCGGATATGTTCCTGTATTTACTGGCTTTCACCCTCCGTACGGATGGGAGATCCGGGTATGACGGATTTTTCAAAAATTCGCCGGTTGTCATCTCGTAATACGCAGCCCCACGCAGTTTTTCATATTCGCGGTAATCACTCTGGAACCGTGAAGAGACGAGGTTTGCCATCTGCAGGACGGTACCCTTCGTCGGGTTAATCGTCACATGCCCAAAGCCTGGCGGGACCATGACGAGGTCGCCGGCATGCGCATCAACAACAATGACCTGCGAGAGGTCGTGCGCCTGCAGAAGGTAGTGGGCATGCCCTTTCAATACTTCATAAATTTCAGGATACCCGGCACCTTCCGGATTTTCCGGGTGGTAATGTCCTGCAGTCTTGATATATTCCCCGCAGAGGTCCCGGGGTGGTATAACGGTAATATCATACCGGATCCCCTGTTCACGGAGCCAGATGCGGTCGGAATCAGAACCGGCAACATCCCGGTACATGTAGTACATCTCACCGTCACACTGGCAATCCAGGTCGGCAAGGACGGGCCGTAATTCATCCGCCAGTCGTATGTCAGGTTCCGGGAGCGGCCCGTTCCAGTCTGGCACCAGACCAGGACTGTATCGAACCGACCTCGTCATATTCACCAGGGCGCTCATATCCTTCCACCAATTACCGTCTTTGCGAGTTCATAGAATTCAAGGTCAACGGTCTTCAACCGGGACACCGCATCTTCAAGCGGGATTGAAGTGATACGGTTTCCCTGCAGGGCGACCATCTGGCCAAATTTCCCATCCCGGATAAGCTGGACCGCACCAACACCCAGCCGGGTCGCAAGGACACGGTCAAATGCCGTCGGGGAGCCCCCACGCTGGATATGCCCGAGGATGGTGACCCGGGTCTCGATGCCGAGCCTCCGTTCCAGCTCTCTTCCAAGGAGGAGCCCTACACCCACAAATTTTTCATTGCCGCATTCATCCCGGATATCTTCCGGTACTGGCGGGAGCCCGATATCCTCCCGCCGGGCCCCTTCTGCGATCACAACAATGGAGAATTTTTTCCCTGAATCATACCGTGCCTGGAGATTTTCACAGACAGACTCCATGGTGAAGCGCACTTCCGGGACCAGGATTTCATCCGCACCCCCTGCAACTCCCGCAGTCAGCGCAATCCAGCCCACGTTCCGTCCCATCACCTCAACCACGATGATACGGTGGTGCGATTCGGCAGTCGTGTGAAGGCGGTCGATTGCTTCGGTTACCGTTGAGACTGCCGTATCGAACCCGAACGTCATATCGGTCCCCGAAATATCATTATCAATGGTTTTCGGCACGCCGACCAGCGGTATCCCCTGTTTTGAGACGTCCCGTGCCGCAGACAGGGTACCGTCACCGCCGATCACGACGAGGGCATAGATCCCGTACTTTTTCATATTATTCTGGATTTTCTGGAAATCTGATGTTTTTTCCAGGGGATTGGTACGGGATGTACCAAGAATAGTCCCTCCCCGTGGAAGGATCCCGGAAACAGAAAAATCCGTAAGCGGTTCAACATCGCCATCAATCAGGCCCCGCCAGCCGTTGCGGATGCCGAGCGTTTCAAAGTCATATGTTATCCCGGACCGGACAACCGCCCGGATCACCGCATTCAGCCCCGGGCAGTCCCC
>JAPKXR010000017.1 GCA_026394715.1 Methanomicrobiales archaeon
GAAGTTAAGCAGTTGATCCAGGTCTGCTATGAAATCGCTCACCCTGATACGAAAGAACGTGAAACGAGTGCGATTATACGCGCTTCAAAAGAACTGGAATGCGATAATCTTCTGGTTATTACCGGGGACTACGAAGGGACCGAAGAAGTGCATAATAAGACTATAAAATTTATCCCTCTCTGGAAATGGCTCCTCTCTTTGTAATTCTTGGTAATAACTGTTGGGTTTCATGATGTCCGGGGAAAGGGATGTAACGGGAATAGTTCACACGTTATCCTGAATGAAAAAATTAGTCCGAGTAGATGACGATTTATAAAATCCATAATTTGATGAATGATAAACCACTGCTAACCCTCTTCTTCCCGATATGTTTTTGCTCTATCCTATGTGATGATAGCATATAGTTTACCAAAGGTGTCAGCCCCCGCGTGGTCTCAAAATGCTTCTCAATAAAACGGTCTGTGTCGTTGGTCTCAGTTATGTGGGCCTCCCCCTTGCCGAAGCATTTTCCAGGCACCTGAGGACGATCGGCTACAGACGAAACCAAAAAGCCATTGATGAGTTGAATGCCACCCCGGGCAATAAGATCGAGGCAACAACCGACCCGTCAATGATCCAGCAAGCAGATTTTGTGATCATCGCGGTCCCCACCCCGGTCACCAAAGCCAAAGATCCAGACCTGAAACCGATATCCCATTTCAGGAGGACAAAGGCATCGTCGCCTCCGTGATTGCAGTCGAATGGCCCGGGCAACGGAAAGTACCCTGGTCTTCAGGGCTTCCCATATTATGTCAAAGACCTGATGAGGCAGGGTGCCCAAGGCAAGCACAATCCCGGCCGGATTAGTCCAGTGTTTCCAGATAACTATCCCAATGATGAGAATTACGCTGAACACGAGCAGGCTGTGCAGGAAAATCCTGCCATTTCCAAAGACATCGGCAAAGAAGACGTACCCGATCGGCGTGTCGATGAGATTGGGTAATACGGCACTGATGACGAAAGGGATGGCCCACCGGCGGTCATGGAGGAGGTCGGCGATCAGAAGACCGAAGACGATACCTGCGAAGAGCTGGAAGAAGAAGAACATGGGTTTGTTAAGATTTTTTTCTGTGTTCTGTTATAGGGATTTTTGGGATATGTAGGGATGCAATCTTTAATTCATAAGAGGGATAAAACCTAAAAAAAATCCCAAATCATCCGGTTTACTCAAGATAGTGCAAAAATTCCTCTTCAGACATTCCACAAGCCTTTAGAATCGACGATTAGTGTTGTCGGATCGAGTTCCTCATGAAGTGGAATGGTGACATTCAGCCGTATTGTGGGCAATTGCTTCTTCATACGCACATGGCTGCCTTTTTGGCGAACAAAAGAGAATCCTGCCCGGGTAAGTACCCGGATCATATCTTTCCCTGACACAATAGGGTGGTGTTTCAAACGGCAACCTCGATGACACGAGCCCCCTCATCAGGAACAGTATCTTCATCAGGTTCGAGATAGAGTAAGATTGCCTCTTTAATATTTTCCTTTGCCTCTTTCTGGGTTTTGCCCTGTGAGATACAGCCGGGAAGTGCGGGGACGGTTACAACATACCAGCCATCCTGACCTTTTGTGATAACAACTTTCAGGTGCATTATTTACCCCGTATTTCTGTATACTTGTTGTAATTCGGGAAAGTATAGTCTTTGTTATGGTGAAGGTGACGTACCCGACCGGCTTGTCGATGAGATCGGGTAACACGGCACCGATGACGAAAGGGATGGCCCACCGGCGGTCGTGAAGCCCGGGTCGATGACATGCCACCTTTCAATTAGCAAGATTCTTTGTCATCTGGCGTACATTGAATTATAGTCTAGTTTTACAGAAATGAGAACTCAATAAAAGATATGGTAATAACCTCATAAGAAATCATTATTACTTTCCTGACATCTCACCGTTCAAAAAGTACTTTACCCGTCGCCAGCGCAGTCTTTGCGACCGGGTTTTCCAGTTCGTCGACGGTAAAGGGGAACACATCCACGCCTATACCAAGATCGGAGAACACATC
>JAPKXR010000362.1 GCA_026394715.1 Methanomicrobiales archaeon
AAAGATCAGCCAGGCGGCTGGCATTATCAGTTGTGCAACGACTGCAACCCTCCCCCGTGTCCATTTGAGGAAATCCCTCTCGATATAGTACAGTACCCCGCTCATTTCCGCCTCCGCAGCATCAGCCTGAACCGGTTGAAATCAAACGCTCCTGGTTCTTCCACTGTCCCGACGGCCTGTAAAAATACATCATCAAGGGTCGGTTCGTGGAGTGAGAGTGCATGGACTTTTACACCGGATACAGAAAGCGAATGAGCAAGGAGCGGGAGTGCCTCACTCCCGTTCTCTGCCATGAATGAAATCTCGTCGTCGACTTTTCCAATGAACGTGACACCTTCAAGGTTAGGGTCATGAAATTCACCTTCGATACGTGCCGTGATGACATCCTTCATCAGGTTACTCTTCAGGTTTGCAGGACTATCGACCACCGCGAGGGTTCCTTTACTAATGATCCCCACCCGGTCACACGAGTGATCGGCCTCGTCCATGTAATGGGTGGTTACGAAGATAGTCATGCCATTCTTCTTCAGGGCAATGATATGGTCCCAGATCTTTTTCCTGGCTGCCACATCGAGGCCTATGGTCGGTTCATCAAGGAAGAGCACTTCAGGCTCATGGACCAGTGCCTGTGCGAGTTCAAGCCTTCGTCTCATTCCTCCGGAATACGTCCCCACCCGGTCATCTGCCCGGTCAGAAAGCTCCATCACCTCAAGAACTTCCTTTACACGGTTTTTCCGGTCCCGGACACCGTAGAGTTTGGCAAAAAAGTCGACATTCTCCCGGCCGGTGAGTTTGATGTCAACCGCCATTTCCTGGGGGACATAACTGATCTTCTTCCTGACTTTGTCCCCTTCCTTTAAGATATCATATCCGCAAACGGAACCCGTTCCGCTTGTAGGGGCAAGGAGAGTCGTGAGCATCAGAACGGTCGTTGTCTTTCCAGAGCCGTTAGGCCCAAGTAATCCAAAGATTTCATTGTTGATCTCAAGTGAGAGATCGTGCACGGCCCGGGTCTGGCCATAAAATTTTGTAAGATGGTCGGTCTCAATCGCGTTCATGTTACTCCTTCCTGCGGTTGTGTATGAATTTCAGGACGTCTGCAATGGATTCTCCCCACGGGGTGACATCCGTTGACGTGTAGATGTTCACATTCCCACCCTGGAAATCTCCCTTCCCCGTCCGTTCCTCCATCCATGACTCGATCTCAAGGTATGAAGGTCTCAGATCTTCAAGGACCTCCGGTTTTGCATCCCAGAGCCCACGTTGTTCAGCTTCCAGGAGGCGGCGTGCAATCTCTTCGAGGGCGTGTGGGTTATTTTCCTCGAAGAACTGCTTCATTTCGGGATCGATAACAAACGTTTCAGCGATATCATCAAAGATCCAGTCATCGACCTCCTGTGTCGACGCTTCCCAGCCATAAACCCGGGTGATCTGTTTCATCATATCGGCCGCACCCTTGTAGCCGTGCTCTTTCATCCCGTCAATCCTCTTTGGGTTGAGACGTTTAGACCGGACAACCCTCCGGATCTCATCGGCGAGCTCGCGGACTTCAACATGTGAGGATTCCCTGGTATCCCCGTACTAGGCTTTTACTTCCTTCCCCGAGAGATGGCGTGCTGCGACGGTAAGTCCTCCATGGTCCCCAAAATAACAACAACACCCGAGGAGGTCATATTCGTCAGAGTCGACCTTGTTAAATGTCAGTGAGACTGTTGAGAGATTGCTGGCAAAATATTCATGTGACTCTGTTCCCGAAATACCTTCTCCGTATGCATACCCGTTCCATGCAACAAAAATATCCGCAAGGTCTTTTTCATCTTTCCAGGCACTTGAAAGGACGGCAAGGTTTACACCTTTTGAGTAGGTACCAGGTTTGCTCCCGAAAAGGCGGAGCGTCGCCTCTCTCCATGCGCCCCCGTGCTCGTTCATGCTCGCTAATGCGTGTTTCCTGACAAAATTTACTTCCGGGGTTTCATCGAGTGCCGCTACCGCCTGGATTGCCCGGTCGAGTAATTCAACACTGTGGGTAAAGTTGTCTCTTACAATTCCTGACATCCGGACCGTGATATCTATCCGGGGATGTGCCTGTTGTCCGGCGGGGATGGTTGAAAAAGACCTCACCTACCCGTTTGAAAGCCAGACTGGTTCAACACCAAGCAGTGCTAACATTTCCGCCAGCATCTCACCGTCTGCTGACATGATGTTGCTTGCCATCCAGTAAAACGCAATATTTTCTGGAAGAGTCCCCTGCTCATCCTTGTATTTTCCAATCATTGCATCGGCAAGTCTCCCTCCTAGTCGCCATGCAGCCCGGGTGGGGACGCGAAATGGGTCAAGGGAGTAGAAAGTTTCATCGGGGTACCTGCAGGCCTGCCGTATCACGGGGGTATGC
>JAPKXR010000363.1 GCA_026394715.1 Methanomicrobiales archaeon
CATGGACGAAGACCCGAACGCGTTCGAGGCCGTGAGCGTTACATTGTAGGTCCCTGCGTTCTGGTACTGGTGTGCCGGATTTCTTGCTGTATCATTTGCCGTCCCGTCGCCGAAACTCCAACTCCAGGACGTCGGGTTACCCGTGGTGGTGTCTGTGAACTGGACCTGCAGTGGGGCTGTTCCCCCTGTGGGCTGACCGCTGAAGTTGATGTTTGGTACAACGCCTATGAGGAGCTTTCCATAGTCCAGTGCCGCGATATCATTCTTCCCGTCCAATCCCATGGCGTATACGCTGAATGATCCCTCTTTCAGTGTTGTAAGGTTATCTTGCCCGATAACCACGTAGGTTGAGTTCAGCGCATACCCCGAGATACCGTAGCCAGAGGTGATGTTGATTTCGTGGTTATGCGGGGGTTGAATGGGGGCCGGGCTCCCCTGCCTGGTAATCGAGTAACTGATAATATTATGTAATACGGGACTTGCGGTCCCGGTGTCCTTAAGGAGGGTCAGGAAGAGGTTCCCTGAAAGAATGGCATCCAGGCCTGATTCATCGGGTGACTCCTCCAGGGCAGTCATATTGACATCGACCCGCGCGTCATAGTTTTCGCCATCCTTGATGAGAATATACGTTAAATTGTTGATGCGGGTGGGATTTTCAAAGGTGAGTACCAGGTCTTCACCCGACATGAGGTCATACTGGTAGGGGGCTGATTTCCCCACGAACACAAACCGGTTATTTTCGTCGAGAATAACCACCGGACTGGCGGCATACGTGGTGGCCTTCTGATCCACGGGGCTATACTGAAACGCACTGATCAGGTATTCTCCGGGCTTTGGCGGTGTACCTGATATGAAGGGCGTAAGGTTGGAAACACTCCGTGCAATTCCCCGGTCAAGGGTGTAATCAGAGATATTGAACTGGTTATGTACGAAGGTAAAAGACAGGTCTGAAGCGTTATAGTCTGCGGAAGTCCATGAACCATATACCCCGATTACCTGGGGGTGCTGTTGCATCGCGAGTACTCCACGGGGGTCCTGAAGGAGATATGCCATGTCAGTTGAAGAGACCAGGCCTGAAATGTCCACCTGCCTGCTACTCGCGTTTACCTTTGCCATGACAATATCTGCTGTTGCTCCCGGGACCTGGCAGCGAACAACCAGTAGGTGTGGACGGATAAAGACCGTATATTCCCCAAGTCCGGCGACCGAAACCGTGCTATCGAGGGGGCCCAGTACGGTAAGGGTATAGTCTTTACAAAATGCCACGCGCTCTGAGAATATCCTGCGTACAGTCAGGAGCGAGGGGAGGGGGATTATTTTTGTGTCAGACCCGTCACCACTGGTGGAAAAGAGAGTGACGCGTGATAGGGAAGGATCCATCAGGTCGATCACTTCGACGTTGGAAACCGTCATATTACGGAGCTCCTGTGGATGGTCCAGATCAATACGGGCAAAGGGGGTTGGTGCGGCGAATGTCCCCGGTACGAGGAGCAGGAGCCCGAGACAGCAGAGGAGTGCAAACCACATCACACGCAGACGAGGGTTCATTCGCCAGTCCTCGAAACGGTAATGGTTTCCTTTTTGGTTTTTGGTCCATCGAATGCTGCAGGAGTTCATCGTTGTCAATCGTTCCATATTCATCTCCTTTCATTTAGGCCCGCTCTACTCCCCGAACCCTATATATAAGGGTAATAGATGCGCTCTGGCACCTTAAACATTATGACGTAAAAACACTGAAGACCCGGATTCGTCGAATATGGACCGATGGGTCATTTGTCCTGCCTGTTGCAAAAAGGCTTGCGTGAGAAGTTCACAAGAAATTTTTTCCATTCGGCAAATTGTACCAATCGATTAAAATGTGCAGAATCAACATTTTGTCCAAATAGTGAGCAGCAATGCAAATTACCGTATACCGATGATTGTGATCAGTTCTATAATGATCTCTCTAATGCCAGAAGGATTGACCATTGAAATTCAGGGGTTGTGAATATGATCGAAATGATAATCACGTTCCAGTGACCTACTATCTCTTATTATTCCGGATGAATTCTGATGAAAAAATATTGTTTGATAATTTTTGCAGTCCTCCTGCTCCTCGTCCTTGTCCATGGAGTGGCAGCTCTCTCAGTCACGGTTGAGCCAAAACAAATCGAGCATGGGGGGCCGGTGACAATTTCCATACAGGGGCTGGAGGAGAATTCCACCGTTTCCCTGCAACTTGAGGGCAGGTTTGCCATGAGCCCGGAGGGTGGATTTTCCTATGAGACAGATAACCTGTTCCTCCCGTTCACCCTGAAGGACGGAACGTTGTCTGCCACGATGCAGAACACCGATGAAAATTCACTGAGCATACGCAAAGATGATACCGAGGTGAAAAGAGTCGGGATATCGACCAATGGTAAATATAGTGTCAAACAATCAGGGACCATTCCATCAGGAAAATATAACTACATCATCCTATCAGGGACCGCCGCGCCTGGTGCCCAGGAGGTTATCGCAGCGATTAGCCTGCAGGGGACCAAGCAGGGGCCCAGTGATTCTAAAATTACGTTTAGCACTACCGGGACCACTGATGGGACTGTAGCGATACGGATCTCTGTAAACGGTGTCCAGGCCCTCTCTGACACGATCCGAATCGGTAACCCTGGTGCAACACCAACGTATACACCTAGACCAACCAGGACAACATCGTATGGTAGTCTCGGCGGCGGTGGTGGCGGTGGGGGTGGTTTTGGCGCCATTGTTGAATCGACTTCCCCAACACCGACGCCAGTTGTGAATGTTACCCCTGTTAAAGAACAGCCTACACCGCGGATTACCATGGCAGAACCGGCGTTGTCTACGTCACGTGCCCCGGACAAACCGGACACACCGGCCCCCCCGGTACAGTCAACAGCTGTCCCGCAGACACCTACGCCGACAAAGGCCGGATTCCCCCTGGTTCCCGTGATTATTTCCCTCAGTCTGGCGCTGTTTCTCATCTCCCGGCGAGGTATACGATAAAATTTCCATTTTTTCCTGTAAATTTCTAATTTATACCGCCCAATGGCAGACCGCACCTCATGAAAGCCTGATAACCACTCCCGTCCCAACTTTCTTCACCTCATGTTTGTCCTGATCCACCTGCTGGCCGGCGTATTAATCGGTATCACCCTTACGCTCGTCTTCCGTGACAGGGTCGTCATTATCATGGCAGCGGTTGGCAGCGTGCTCCCCGACCTTATCGACAAGCCCCTTGGTCATATCTTCCTTGCCAATACGCTCAATTATGGACGGATTTACGGACATACGCTCCTTTTTTTCTTTGCTCTGCTTATCGCAGGCCTCCTTCTCTTCCCGGTTTATCCCCGTGCGGGCCCACTTATTCTTGCCCTTGTTGCCGGCATCCTCTCCCACCAGTTCCTGGATTTCATGTGGACAGAGCCGGTGAACTGGTCCTGGCCTTTGTCCGGGCCGTTCCAGGGATACGTCCCGCCCAATTTTCTACAAAACGCTTTCTTTGCAGAACTGTTCAACCCCTCCGAATGGATTGCCGGTATTACTACCCTTTTTCTCCTGGTCCAGTCCGGAGTTATCCCGGCTCCAGGGTTGGTCCCGTACCGCAGGTGTGTAGCAGTTGCCGGGATTGTGTTCGGCACTGCTGTAATCCTTTCCTGGATTGGTCTCTTTGCTTCGCCGCTCACACTTCACCACACCCCTTATGAGACCATTATTACCAGTCTGATCATTATCCTCGGATGTAGCGTTCTCTGGTATAGTTGGCCGACACCACTTCCACCATAATACAGGGGAGATAGTCAAACTGGTGCGGTCTGACGACTACCCCCTTTCAATTTCCACACATACACCCGAGGGAGAAACCATTCCCTATACCCCATCCGACCACAAACCCATTGAAATAATGAAGTGAACACATTTAACCAGCTATGAGGAACTCGCCCAGGGACTATCCGTCCGTGCATTCATGGAATTTCATCACAATCGAAGGATATTGCCT
>JAPKXR010000052.1 GCA_026394715.1 Methanomicrobiales archaeon
TTTGGGGTGGTCCCGTTCATCCTGTTTACCGGCAGGGGCAGGGAGGAGGTGGTCATTGAAGCGCTTAACAAAGGTGCAGATTTTTATCTCCGGAAAGGTTGTGAACCGTGCGCACAATTTGCTGAACTTGCTAACCAGGTCCGGCATGCAGTAACGTGGAGGCAGGTGGAAGAGTCGCTCGTTGAGAGCGAAAAAAGATTTCAGCATGTAGTCGATGTTGTCGAGGACCAGACCGAGTTCATCTGCCGGTTTCTCCCGGATGGTACCCACGTTTTTGTAAATGACGCGTACTGCCGTTATTTTGGAATGGCCCGGGAGAGCGTAATCGGGAGCCGGTTCAGACCACGAATGCCCCCGGAGGAGAGGAAGAACGTGTCCCGGCTGATCGCATCTCTGACACCCGAAAATCCTCATGAGACTATCGACCAGCGCATCATCATGCAGGATGGCAGCATCCGGTGGCAGCGATGGGTTGACCGTGCGATCTTTCACGCTGATGGGAGCCTGATTGAGTACCAGTCAGTCGGCCGTGACATCACGAATTGGAAACGATTGGAAGAAGCGCTGCGGAAAAGCGAACTAAAATACCGCGATATTTTTGAAAATTCAGTAATCGGGTTATTCCAGACTGCACCCGGCGGCCGATTGATCGATGTGAATGATGCTCTTGCCCGTATGTACGGGTTTGCAGATGCGGCAGAGATGTTAACTGCCGGTCTGGATGTCGGCAATCCCCCCTATGCCAACCCGGAAAACCAGCAGGAAGTGCTTCGTATTCTTGCGGAAAAGGGGGTCATTGAGAACTATGAAGCCCCGCACCTGAAAAAAGACGGGACCCGGTTCTGGGTCTCAATAACTTCCCGGACTATCCGCGATCCGGATGGTGATGTGCTCCTGTACGAAGGCACCATTATCGACATTACGGACCGCAAACGGGCAGAAGAAGCTCTCATGGAGAGCGAAAGAAGTTATCACGGGCTCTTCAACACGGTCCGCCACGCGATATTTATCCTAGACCACGAGGGAAAATTTCTTGACGTGAATGAGGGTGCGGAAACAATGTACGACTATACCCGGGAGGAATTTCTAGGGAGGACTTTGGAGTTTCTCTCTGCACCGGGAAAAAATGACCTTTCAGGTGTAATGGAGTATATCCGCAAAGCGTTTGCCGGAGAACCGCAACAGTTCGAGTTCTTAGGCATGAGAAAAAATAAGAAAACCGTCCCGAAGGATGTCCGGCTCTGCAAAGGAACGTATTTTGGAAGAGCTGTCGTCATCGCCACCGGGATGGATATCACGGTGCAGAAACATGCTGCGGAAAACCTTGCAGCCACGTTGAAAAGAACCCTCGAACAGAAGGCAGCCCTGGGTAAGATCTCTTTCTCACCGTACCTTTTTTCAGGAGACATCTATTCACTTTCGGCCAGACTTACCGAAGTATCGTCGGGGGTGCTTGATGTGGAACGGGCCAGTGTGTGGCTTTTGGACCGCAAGGGAGATGAACTGAAATGTATTGACCTGTATGAGGTCTTGAATGATCGACATTCCTACGATGATGTGCTACAACGTCATGAATACCTGACTGAGTTTGACACGTTAAGTAAGGCATCGTACATCGATGCCGATGATCCTTTCACTGACCCGCACATGACGGGGTACGTGGAGGGCTACCTTAAACCAAACCGTATTACCTCAAAGCTGGATGCAATGATACGGGTCTCCGGAATGAACCTGGGGATTCTCTGTTTTGAGCATGTTGACCATCCGCATCACTGGGAACGAGATGAGATCGCATTTGCCTGCCAGATCGCCGACCAGGTCGCGATTACCCTGCTGAACCGTGATCGCAAACGGGCTGAGGAGGCTCTCCGGAATAGCGAAATAAAATACCGGGCCCTGTTTGATAATTCAAGTGATGCAATCCTCATTCATGATATGACCGGAAGAGTACTGGACGTAAACCAGGTTCTTTGTGACCGGTTGGGGTATAGCAGGGAAGAGATGTTGCGGATGACCCCCGTGGACTTCGACAGTCCCGAGAATGCCAGGCTGGTGCCTGAACGGATACGCCAGGTGATGACAACGAAGCATCAGATATTCGAGACCTGTAATATTGGGAAGGACGGGACCCGCATACCCACAGAGATCAACGTCCGGATTATCAGGTATGAAGGTTCCGAGGCTTGTCTTACCGTCGGACGTGACATCAGAGAGCGCATCGGCGCTAAAGAAGCCCTGCGAGGGGCTACCCGGAAACTCACCCTGCTTTCCGGCATTACGCACCACGATATCAACAACCAGATCGCGTTGCTGCAGGGGTACCTGGCCCTTCTGGAAACGACGCAGCCAGACATTTCATCCAGTGAATATTTCCAGAATAGTTTAGCCGCTGCCAATCGGATCTCTGCCATGATCCGGTTCGCCAGGGAATACGAGGGTATCGGTGTCCGTGCCCCGGCCTGGCACAACTGCCGCACACTCGTGGACACTGCAGCAAAAGAGGCACAGCTTGGAAAGGTCATGGTGACCAATGTGATCCCAGACGGTGCAGAATTGTTCGCCGACCCGTTGGTCGTCAAGGTCTTTTACAATCTCATTGGCAATGCAGTTCGGTACGGCGGGAAGATCGAGACCCTGCGGTTCTCCGTGAAGGAGGCCGGCGACGGCCAGGTATTGGTCTGCGAGGACGATGGGGACGGCGTGATGTTTTTCGAGAAAGAGGAGATCTTCAAGCGGGGCTTTGGGAAGAACACCGGTATGGGTTTGTTCCTTTCCCGGGAAATCCTTGCAATTACCGACATGACGATTAACGAGACTGGTGAACCGGGGAAGGGTGCACGGTTCGAGATCACGGTGCCGAAGGGAGTATGGCGGATGAATCCGGGTACAAATGATAGTTAAAAGAACAACCCATAATTCCCAGTCCCTGCTCTCCATTATCCGACAAGGGGATGATATTCATTACCAGAACGTGTACAGAATTTGTTGCACATATGGCGGGTAGAACACGATGAAACGGAATATCAGGTGGTGGCTGGTCATCGCCGTATGTATCCTCATTGCGGGGGTAGTCCTCACTATCTGGTCTGCCCAGCAGCAGGACCGGTCGATGCGCAATGACCTGCTCATAAAAACCAATATTGCTAAAACTGGAATCTCTGGTGAACATTTAGAAGTATTGAATGGTTCTGCGGCAGATTTTGTAACGCCTGAGTACCAGGCACTGAAATCGCAACTCGGAAAAATACGGGCATCTGACCAGGATATCCGGTTTGCGTACGTTATGGGGCAGCGGAGAGACGGCACAATCATTATCTATTCCGACTCAGAACCCCCTGAATCCGAGAACTATTCTCCCCCCGGAGAGATATACAGTGAAGCATCAACGGTTCTCAAAACTATATTTTCAACCAGGGAAAAAGCGACCGAAGGACCGTTATCAGATCGCTGGGGGACCTGGGTGAGCGGCTTTATCCCAATAACCGACCCCGCAACCGGGCGGGTAATTGCAGTTTTTGGGTTGGATGTCGACGCTAAAGACTGGAATTTTGCAATTTTCGGGGCCTGCCTACCAACGGTTATTGCAACACTCCTCATCGTACTTCTTATCCTGGTATCGGTCATGTTCCAGCGGCGTAATGAAGTGGAACAACGCCGTCTTGAAACATCAGAGGAGAAATTTTCCAGGGTATTCCATGCGAACCCTGCACTCCTGTTAGTATCCTCTATCGAAGATGGAAGAATTCTTGATGTTAATGCGAGTTTCCTTGCAACGCTTGGCTATTGCCCCGAGGACGTGATCGGGAGGACGACCTTGGAAATGGGACTCTACGTTGACCCTGCCGATCGGAATACCATCCTCCGCATGGTAAAAGAGACCGGGCAGGTACGCAATATGGCGGTGAAACTATACCGGAAGGACCGGGCCCT
>JAPKXR010000042.1 GCA_026394715.1 Methanomicrobiales archaeon
GTCATGGAGAAGATTGCCGAGGAATGCGGCGTCGATGTGGCAAATGTCAGCGCGGTGATCGCACCAACCGCATCACTCGTGGGTTCAGTCCAGGTCGCGGGGCGTTGTGTTGAGACCGCAATATACAAGCTCAACGAACTTGGGTTTGATACGCTGAAGATTACTTCAGGAATCGGTTCAGCCCCCCTCCCGCCGGTGAAGAAGGATGCCACGCAGGCAATGGGTACCACGAACGATGCGACCATCTACCACGGGCAGATCATGCTGACCATGAAGGCACCTGAAATCAAGGACTACCTCGAACGGATCCCGTCCAACAAGTCGAAGGGCTATGGTAAGCCGTTCTACGAGACGTTCAAGGAAGCGAAGTTCGACTTCTACCAGATTGATACATCACTGTTCTCACCCGCAGAGGTTATCATCAACGAACTGACCGACGGTATCATGTACCATGTCGGCAAGGTAAACCCCGAGGTAACCCTGAAATCATTCGGGCTGCTCTGATCTCTTTCATCTCTTTTTTTATGTACCGTTTCCGGCAGTATTTGTTGTCCCGGTGACCAGATGGTCCCCATGATGTCCCCGGATTACCGAAAACGGGATGCATGGGACTCGGATTACCGCACGCGGGGCATGTTGTGGGGCGGCAACTCTGCACCCCTCCCAAATCTTCCGAACGGTTCACGGGTCCTCGAACTCGGTCATGACGGCCCTGTTGCTCTGCCGGCCGGTTGTCCACGAGGCTGGGCGGGTACATTTTGTTGCTGGGGATGCCACGTATCTGCCGCTCCGGGATTCGGCACTCGGTGCCGTTTTTTCCCTGCATGTGGCCGGGCACCTGCCGGGACCCGGAAGGCTTCAGTTTGCCGGGGAAGTGCTGAGGGTACTGATGCCGGGGGGGCAGGTGGTATTCCGGGATTTCGGGGTAGATGATTTCCGTTTTGGGAAGGGGGAAATGACTGAACCCTGTACATTCCGCAGGGGAACCGGCTCATCCACCCATTATTTCACCAAGGGGGAGGTTTCCATGCTGTTTGACGCCTTCGCCTGTATTTCCATTGAAGAACATCGCTGGGTGATGAAAATTAAAGGGCAGGATTACCAACGGTGTGAAATCACGGCTATATTCGAAAAACCCGCCTGAATTCAAAGGTATCTGGCACATTGTATTCTTTTGCAGGGACTGATGGCTGCTGGCCGGGCTGAATCCTGGGCGCCCTGGTTTTTTTACCGACAACCAGTCAACACTATTAATATCAGGAGGGCCAAAACTAGTAGGTCAGTCCGGGGGCCCGTGGTCTAGTCGGTTATGACGTCGCCCTTACACGGCGGAGGTCGCCGGTTCGAATCCGGCCGAGCCCATTTTCATGTCGTAAGCCTGTTGGAACATCGGAAGGCTTCCTGTTTTTCTATTTGTCCTGCCTTTCCAGTCCTGCCTTCAGGGCATTTATGCGGTTTATTTTTTATCGCGCGCTCTGCGCGCCTTGATACACAAACCAGTAATCTTATGGGAAACAGATCACCAGAACCGGGATGATGGTTAGTACAAAAAAAATACCATTTCTGAATGGACCGACATGGCCTTATTGTGATCAGAGCCTTTGGAATT
>JAPKXR010000315.1 GCA_026394715.1 Methanomicrobiales archaeon
GTCCCGATATGTGCCAGGCGATGCACTTCTTTCAGTCTCTGCTGGGCAGATACCAACTCGAGTGCTGTCTTTTGGCGTTCGGTGATATCTGTCGCGATTCCCACAGCACCCGAAACTATTCCGGCACTATCGAAAACAGGCGTGACAAATGTATCAAAGAAAATATCCTGCACATGAGTGATCCCCGACCAGAGTTTTCCTGACAAAGCAGTTTTCATTCCCGCAATAACATCAGGTACATCTGTGTACACATCAAATGCGGATTGCCCGACAACCTGGCCGGGCATGAGTCCCAGAGACGAAAGAGACTTTCCGTCAGAGAGGAGGAAGACCCCCTCCTTATCAACGGAGAAGACGACGCCGTGCAGGTTGCCTACCACTGTTTTGATCAGACCTTCGCTCTCGTGGAGCTCCCGCTCTGCCATTTTCCGTTTGGTGACATCTTCAAAGATTGTGGCAAACCTGCCTCTGCCCGGACAGTATACTGATATTGAGAAATATTTAGCCAACGGGGAGAAATATGTCTCAAAGACCTCCGGCTCTCCGGTCATTGCCACTCTTCCATAGATATCAAGGTAAGGTGGTGTATCGACACCATATGCCTCCCTGCTCGTCTTCCCGATAACCATAGCTCTGGTGATGCCAAGCTGCTTCTCGAATGCAGGGTTGATTTCAAGGACAACATAGTCCTTGGGGATACCTTGGTTATTATAGATAATTTCATGAAGGGCTGCGCCTTCAATCATGTGCATATAGAGCGATTGGAACCTTTCCTCGCTTTCCTCCAGGGAATGGGTCAGCGTCCGGATATCACTGATATCGCTGATAGCTGCCCTTACAGCTGTTGCTCCATCGTTATTCCCGGCGAGCATGATGCTTTCCAGTCGTGCGGGAAACGTTGACCCGTTACCACGTGTAAGCATGAGGGTGCAGACCTGTTTTTCCGGCTTGTTCAGTAATTGTCGGAAATACCGGTACCACTGATCGGCATCTTTTTCTGACAAAAATTTACTGAATGGTGCCTTTAACAGTTTGCCCCGCTCTAAACCAAGAAGTGTGGTCCCTGTGAGATTGACGTCGATAATCTGTGCCTTGTCGCTGAGTGTGAAATACGCAATCGGGGCGAATTCATACAAATCGAGGTACTTATCCCGCGATTCTACGAGTTCGAGATAAGCTCGTCTGAGCTCTTCCGCCTGCGTATCGATCTCAACCTTGTTGATATCGAGGATTGCTTCCGATTTGGTAAGCCGTTCATAGGATGTCCGGATAACTTCGCCCGCCTGAATTCCCTCAACTGCCTTTTTGACCTTATGGGCCAGTTCTACGAACTGTGCAGTCGGATCTCCGCCTTTCTGGAGGTAAAAGTCCGCACCGTTATTAATGGCCTGGATGACCACCTCTTCCCTGCCCTTCCCGGTGAACAGGATAAATGGTATCGGTCCAAATTTCGTCCGGACCTCGATTAGGAACTTGATGCCATCCATACCAGGCATCTGGTAATCGGAGACGATGGCATCGAAATTTTCCTGATGGAGGAGGTCTAATGCAGCAGGTGCCGAACCTATGGTTGTAACGGTGAAATCCCCGGATTGCCCAAGGAAAATCCTGCCGATCTCAAGGAGATCGGGTTCGTCATCGACGTAGAGGATCCGGATTTTATCTGCCATCATGCACTCCTCCTGACTTGACTTATCCCGGCTTGGTCCGGCTTGTTCTGGGGAGAAGGGTTGTCTTGATTTTTCGTCGTTTCACACCGTATGGATACATTATTTTTTCTGTGCGCTCATTATCACAGGACTGAATATCCGCTGAAACGTTGCGTATCGTTATAAAATTTTACGGAGAATCCTGTTTTTATTCAGGGATATACTGTATGTGATGATTGCAGTATGCAGTGTTAATGATTATGATTGAGGGGAGTGATTCCAGGAGTTCTTCCTGCAGATCTGATTATTGGGTATCTAGGGGTAAGAGAGACAGGAGAAAATAACCCCAATTTAGGCTCCGTTTGCCATGCCCCCATCCGGAAAACCCCGTTAAACGGTCCGATTCAGTACCTATGAAAAAACGCTCAAATATCGCCCCGTTTGCCAAAATACGGCAGAGATGCATCTCATTAAAAGTCCATCAAAGCCCCTTAAATTGAGGCAGTTTTTGCCACCTAATTTTCCCCCATCCGGACCCCGAAAAGGCTGCCGGAATGCCAATATGAGGGTCGTTTTTTCCGGGGCAGGGATAAAAAAATGGGTTTTAAGCAGGTGAACGGGGTAAACCATTCGCGGAGCTGGGGGAGAATCCCCTTTTATTCGTTGATGCAGTGCACTGCATACAGGGGAACCGATTTAATATTATTTTCAAATCCAAAATTTTTTGTAGATATGCGTATGGCATATTCCGGATGGTACTGATCAATATAGTGTGCAAGGCTTTTTGATCGCACATTTTCTGAAGATTTTACTTCAATGGGAATAATCCCACCGGTTTTATTCTGAACGACAAAGTCCACTTCTGCATTTCCCGGTGATTCCCAGTAATAGGGCGTGTATCCATTTACAAGAAGTGCAAAGCAGACGTAATTTTCTGTAAGAGCACCTTTGACACTATCCAGTTGTGAACTTTTTTGCAGAATTACATGTGCGGGTATGCCGAAATGAGCGCAAAGCAGACCCGTATCGGTCATATAAATTTTAAAAAAGGATGATTCCCCATACGCAGAAAGGGGGAGTCTGCCCTCTTTGACTCTTGTGCAGATGAGAACGACACCTGATTCTTTGAGCCAGTTGAGGGATGATTCATACAGATTTGCTCGGGCACCGGATTTTATTAACCGGTACTGGAATTTATGAT
>JAPKXR010000218.1 GCA_026394715.1 Methanomicrobiales archaeon
CTGATGTCTCTCCAACAATGCACGTGTCGTAAATAATTTTTTGTATTCCTTTCAGGACGGTAAACGCTTACCCCGGGAAACAATCAAAAAAACGGATTATACGTCTTCATGAAGGAACTACCCCACCGGCAGCTTCCAGTCATAAACATTAAAAAAATCAGGGGAAGATATATTGGTTGGGCCTTCCCGTAGCCCATGTATCGATAACCCCGGTTAACTGGGTGCCGATGTGTAACTCACTTCCTTCGAGAGGTCAAACAGCCCGTCAACTGACGTCACATCATGGTACTGCATGTCGGTAGTCTGTGTCGTGCTATTGGCGCCCTGCATGATCAGACCACTGACATATGCTGAAGCGCTACCTATTGCCGGACTGTCCATGGTACCTGCCGTCTGGTTAAGCCCGTGGGCATCGATTGAATAATCGAGTTCGACCGTTGTTCCCGGCTGGTTCGAGATGGCCCGTACGCCGCTGCTTGAACTTGCAGATACTTCCGAGACATCCAGCTTACTGCCTGCAACGACAATCTCATTCTCGGCAGGTAAGACCGCGTCAGTCGTGCTTCCCCATGGACAGCAACCCGTTGAAGTCGTATCCTCTGATGCATCGGTTTGTACGAGGATGCTCTCATCAGAAACCATACGGCCGGCGTCCCCTGCTTCGAAGGTGATAATCCTATCCGTCTGGACATTATCCTGGCCGTTCAGCACGCTGCCGGTATTAATCTGTGTGTTCTTCGTGTAATCCGTCGCACCGTTTATTGCCATTGAGTTCTCAGAATACACAATCGTTGAAACCTGACCACCATCACTTGCGAGTGGGGGTACCAGGCTACCATTGCCCTGCTGGAGCCCAAGGTCAGTCTGTGCCTGGAAATTACCTACGACCTTTGCTGAAGTCTTTACAGTAATAACAGAACTTTCATTCCCAGCCGGTACAGGACGTGCAGCCATGGCCGAGCCAGAGACTGCAATGAGTATCACCATCGCTATGATGATCACACCTATCGATACGTTTGTCTTCATCTTCGCCACCTAGATCGATAAAGTTGTAAGCATCGAAATTACGTTATTGAAGTATATATAATTAATGTAACCCATTTTTTAAAAGTGATAACCAATGAGTTCTTTTCATTCAAATTCCCCCATGGTGGGTACGTTTTTGGGTACCGTTCTGATCACCAAAAACGCATTCTCGCCGGCCTTATGTCACCCATTATTGTAATCCATTGCGCAGACGCCTGACAATAGCGGGGATACCAGGCAAAAAAACGAGGTGCGCTCCCGAACAAAACAACAGGAAACCAAAGGGGTTGT
The DNA here is from genome assembly GCA_026394715.1 of Methanomicrobiales archaeon. GTDB lineage: Archaea > Halobacteriota > Methanomicrobia > Methanomicrobiales > Methanospirillaceae > CAIKOD01. The sequence goes on from JAPKXR010000218.1 coordinate 1,318, forward strand.
TATACGCGATGAAAATCTAATAAATTCAAAGACCCAGGGGCTGGAATATTGTTTTGATTTTCATTTTTTTTTTCATTTTCCTGAGCTGTCCAGAATTTGTAACTCCACGCAATTGGGAAACCAGTTACTCTGTTCCATCCTTTAGGGAAAACTACCATAAACAACAGGAAAAAAATAAAAAATAATACCCGGCTTACAGAGTAACCGAAATGGTCTGACTGTACTGGTAGATTATCCCTGATGCCCTCGAGGATTCTGAGTAGCGGATTGACTGCCGCGAAGACTGGTTGGAGCCGGACCGGCCGAAGTAGTTAAAATATGAACTCACATCACCATAGGTCGGCCTGGTCCCGCTGCCTCTCGCCGCAAATGAGTACCCCATGTTCGGGCTCCCGGAATCACCCGTCATTGCCGAACCCAGGGCGGATGCCAAATATACCTGGCCCCCCGAATACTTGCTCCCGGCCTGGCCAAACCCGGTGAAGGTATCAGCCGAAACGGGCACAATAAACGCAACCAGCACAACGAGTACTGCAATGTACCCTGCAAATTTTATTGGATCCATTTTTTCCTCCAGATCAGTAATACGACCAATAATTAATAATAAATGGTTTTAGGGGCTGACCTTAAAAACTTTATCAGAATTTTACATCACCGCTAAACACACCGATGAAAAGCCAGAACCAAGAAAATTCACTCCTTTCTGGTTAAAACCCACATATTACTCAAAAATCAGTCTCCGTCCGATAACCTATCTTTATTAGGTTTTACATTGAAAATTTACTATGAAATCCTGTTGGGTACTGGTGGCCTTAATCTTTCTAATCACCCCGTTTTTTTCCGGTTGTCTAAATTACCAGGATCCTTCGGGAGCCCGGGGGGTCCAGCAGGCACGGTTGTTGTACGATGCAGGAAAGTTCAATGAATCACTTGGAATCTATGAAAACCTCACCGTAAAAGAACCTGCTAATGCGGTTGCATGGTCGGGGAAAGGGGACGTCCTCCTGAAAACCGGCAGGTTCAGTGATGCACTGGCATCGTATGATACCGCCCTGAAAATCAACCCCGGAAATGCAGCAGCATGGAAAGGAGAAGGCGATGCCCTGGCCTTCCTAAAACAGTACAACGAATCGGTCACCAGTTACGATAAGGCACTTGCATCAGATCATACGATGGCTGAAGCAGCAGAGGCAAAAGGAAATTCCTTAAAGGCATCAGGCAGGTTCAACGAGAGCATTGCGGCATATGACGAGGCAATCTCAATCAATCCCGGACTCTCATCGGCGTATAAACTGAAAGGTGATGTTCTTGCGTTGCAGGGGCGGAACATAGACGCGTTCGATGCGTACGACGCCGCATTCAACGCGGGATACAGCACGGCGGGCATATGGAGTGCCAAGGGCGATATTTTTAAAAATATGGGCCGGTACAACGAGGCCATGACCGCCTACAATAATGCTCTCACCACCGAACCAAACAACTCCAGGACCTGGAGTTCCGCAGGCTTTATTTTCAATAGTGTCGGCAGGTATGAGGAGGCGGTCGGGGCATACAACCGTGCCCTCGCCATTTCACCGGATGACCCGGATGCGTGGGGTTACCGGGCATATGCACTGAACAGTCTCGGGAAATCCGCCGAAGCTGACCAGTCTGCAGACCGGGCAATCAGCCTGGACCAGAACAACACGCTGGCATGGACGAATAAGGGGTTTGCACAAAACAGCCTTGGAAAGTACAACGAAGCGATCGAGGCCTATAACCGGAGTATTAACCTTAGTCCGAATGTCGCGGTGTCATGGACCAACAAAGGGTACGCACTGACCGGGGCAGGGAGGTACAGTGAGGCCATGGCCGCCTATGATCAGGCACTTAGGATTGAGCCGGGCCTTTCCATCGTCTGGGGATATAAATCGATGGTTTACAACCAGGTCGGCAATTATACAGGGGCGATCAATGCGGCTGAACAGGCCATTCGTCTCGACCAGAATAACACGATCGCATGGACGAATAAGGGGACTGCCGAGACACGGCTGGGTAAATTCGAACAGGCAGCAAAATCCTTTACCAGGGCGCTTCAGCTGGACCCGGGTGCCGCCGTTACCTGGTTCAACAAGGGTTTCGCCCTCCACACGATAAAGAACTACGAGGAGGCGGTTGTTGCCTATGACCAGGCGTTGAAGATAGACCCAAAGAACACCATGGCCTGGATATACAAGGTATCGGCACTCAGTTCCCTTGGCCGTGAAGAAGACACAGTCCGTGCCTATGACAAAATTCTGAAAGCCGAGCCGAATAACACCGTCGCATGGATGAACAAGGGATATGCCCTGTTCCAGCTTGGACGCATGGATGAAGCGGTCAGTGCGTACGACCGTGCACTTGATTATGAACCGAATAATACCATGGCCGTCACCAACAAGGCATATGCATTACTGGTCCTTGGCAGTTATCCGGAAGCGGTACGGGCCTACGATAAAGCCCTTTTGCTGGAACCGAACAACACGGACTCGCTGAATTATAAAGCGACTGCATTGCTACGGGTTGGCAAACTGGAGAAGGCATTGACGATATTTGAAAAAGTCATCCAGATTGATCCGAAGAATGTCGTAGCCTGGACAACCAGGGGATACATCCTGTATAAACAAGGTAATATCGATGGGGCAATCAAGGCGTATGACACCGCACTCAGTATCGATCCCAATAATGCTGATGCAAACTACGGCAAAAGTGAGGCGATTCGGATCATCTGGCCTCACTACCGGTAGATTGCCGGCCTGAACGAATGGACCCCCGGGTTTTGAAACCCCCGGCCCCTTTACCGTTCAAACTGCTGAAAAATCCCCTCAATTTCTAGCCTTTGCGCAGACCACCGTTGACCCTCTCCAGCAGGGCATCAACCCTTAAAGAGATTCCGGCCCTTCCCGGCCCGCTCCTTTCCTGGATGTTCCCTGACGTTTTTAACAGATAACAGTACCCTCAACGTTTCTACCAGTTTATCGTTCTCAAAAAGCCACAGGTAATCCTCCCGTAACGATTGGTTTTTCAGCACGCTGTATGCCAGGTTCACGGTAGGAGTCCGTTCGAGTTCCCGGTATTTATTCCGGATAATTATCTCCGCCTCTTTTTTATCAACCGGGAGCGGACCGGCTTTTAGCCCGAGAACTGAAAAAAAAGTTACCTTTGAAGGAGGTAGGTAATCCTTCCAGTCCTGGTTGGTATTCTGTATCGCATCAGACCTCGTAAAATATTCCTCGAGAAAACCCGGGTTCGTGAGGGCAGCCAGGATAATCTTTCCCACCATATCCGGGCCGATAAATCTCCAGTGTTCCTTTTTCTTCTCCAGGGATAAAAACTCCTCAGGGCCCATCTTCGTTGCAATTAAACCAAGCATGATGTCATACTGCTCGCGGAAAACGGAGTCTGTCAAAAGAGAGTAAATTTTTCGGGATAACTCAGAATCCTGCAGGCAATTCGTGATAATTGCCTCAATATCGGAATCCTTTGCAAGCCCTGCAACCTCGTAGAGGTCCGGCATACCCTCAGTGTACAGGTACCAGTATTCGGCATAGATTACTTGTGACTGCACCAGTTTGTCAAGCTTTTTTGCATCGTTGATATTTTCGCTATGTATCCTGATCAGCTCATTTTTTTCAAAGGGGGGCATGCACTTTGTAAACTGCTCAGCAACCGTGAGAAACTCGTCATACTCTTTCTGGAGAGAGGGGGTACTTATGACTAAAAGCGCCTCACAAATCACCTCAGGAGGATAAATCGAGGGTCCCTTCTTATTCTGATACACCAGTTTGACCTCTTCCTGTGTCACCCCCCGGTGAACGCCAAGGACGCAATAATAGGTGGGTATACCCTCCATGAAATCATCTGCCCATTGGGGGTGCCGCTGGGTAAACTGGTAAAACCGGTCGAGATACCTGCCGACCCGGTGTTCATCCATGAAAACATTCTTAGAAACCTTCCAGTAGGGGTCATCCTCAATTGGTATACCCGGGCTTTTCGCCTGAAGATTTCCAGGACTTTTACTCTTAATTTTCCAGCCCATTCTTTTCCCTTATCTCAATTTCGGAATCATTCTTCAGGTTAAGACCGGAAATTCTCTCGTTGTCAGCGGGTTCAATACCATCACAGACCAGAATCTCATGTTCTCCGATGATCCCCTTTTCATGAAGCTCCCGTTTTAAGTCTAATACGGTCCCCGAAGGGTTAAGGAACATATCAAGCGTCACTTTGCCAGGCTTGTTTTTGATATCCACGTGGATACTCTCGACACCGACGAGTTTTTTCATCCACTTGTTCTTTTCTTTCTTTGAAAGCCTGCTCCGTGACTCCAGTTTTACAGTTCGCTGATTCCCTGAAGTTGCATCAAATGCCGTGACATGAAGTATGCCGAACTCCTCCCCGACTTCAAACGTCACGTCAATACTATTTTGTCGCATCGGTAATGGTTCGATTGATATCCAGAACTCTCCAAGATACTCGTTGTCTTCCGCTATCTCTTCATCACCCTGGTAGACAGGTATGATGACCTCATCAGAGAAATCACCGGCATTCGTGTAATTACGTGTACGTGAAATCGGAATTTTTGTGTTCCGCTCAATAACCTTTGAGAGCGTTCCATCAAAAACTCTTACTCCCAGTGAACAGGAGACCACGTCACTGATCTCGATATTCTTCGCCATCCTTGCGTTTTCTCTTCCGTATTCGGTGCCGGCAATGGCAGCGCCAAGTGCAACCGCTGTATAGGGATCGCCGACCAGGGGTTCTTTTCCGAAATACTCCGTGACAAATTGTCTGACCGCGGGTATGAGCGTCGTCCCTCCCACCAGCAGGATATCATCGATCTCGCTTTTTTCCAGTGATGCGTCCTTCAAAGCCTGTTCCACCGGAATTAAGGTACGCTCGATCAAGTCTTTTATCAGGCCGTTCAGCGTTTCCCGTTTCAGGACCATACTGAAAGGCGGTTTACCGGAAGCGGCAAAGGGAATGTTTATTGTCGTGCTTTCAACCGTGGATAGTGCAATCTTTGCCTCTTCGGCAGCTTCTTTCAGCGTGGCAAGAAGCGACATATCTTTTTTCGGGTCAATCCCAAGTTGCCGGTGTAATTTTTTTGTCACATGTTCGATAATACGGGCATCAATATCGTCGCCACCCAGCCGGTGCTCACCGGTGCTTGCGTCCACGTCAAAAAAACCGGATGAGACCGAGAGGATGGATACATCAAAAGTCCCGCCCCCAAAGTCATAGACCAGCACTTTTCTGTCCCGGTCTTCCCGTATTCCATACGCGAGTGCAGCGGCAGTTGGTTCATTTATCAGCCTGAGGACATTGACTCCTGCAATCTCTGCGGCATCCAGGATGGACTGCCGCTGGCTGTCAGTATAGTTCGCCGGGACCGATACAACCGCATCAATAAACTTTTTCCCCAGGCGGAATTCCGCATCGTCGAATAGCTTTTTAAAAATTAATGCACCGATATATTCAGGGGGGAATTTATGCCGGCCAACTTTCTTTTTGTAGTCCGTCCCCATTTCACGCTTGATTGAACTGACGACCCTGTCGGGATGTACGACAAGGTTACGTTTAGCGGATTCCCCGACGGTGAACGTATCTTCTCCTTTGAAATGGACGATGGAGGGAGTAATCGTCTGTCCTTCGCGGTTCTCGATGATCTTCGGATCATCCAGCAGCATGTACGCCATCTTCGAGTTCGTCGTCCCGAAGTCAATACCCAGTATGTCCCGGTCCATGATGTAACCCAAACGTTTAATCGGTAGTATTATTTTCTAGTTTCCGTCATTAGGTATCTTTCTCTTTGTTATTATTTTCGTCCCGGGCCGGATCACTCCCACCAAATTTATTAACGTTCGGTCCTGGCCGGGGCACCTGATATTCAGATGCAATAAATTTCTCTCCAGGTTTATCGGTCATCTCTTCCTGGTAAGGGATGATCCCGGCTATTCCTGGATTTCGTCCAACCGATTGCAGAATAAATTCTTCTTCATTATCCATCTTCTCCACAGGTCGGTTGATCGTTTCCCCATAAGCCCGTAGGTGTTCATCCGGCACCTGGTTTTCTCTGGTTGATTGAACGATGAACTCTTTTAGCCCGGCCTCCACCTCTACGGGTCGTCCCATCGCTTCCCCCAAAGCCCGTATGGATTCATCAGGTCCCGGTTTTTCTGCAACTGACGGATAAATGAATTCCTTTACCTTGTCCATCTCACCCGCGAGTCGTCCGGTCGTTTCTCCCAAAACCCGTACGCACTCAGCGGTTTCCTGTTTCTCTGCAGCTGATTGATAAATGAATTCCTTTACCTCGTCCATCTCATCCGCGAGTCTTCCGATCGTTTCTCCCAAAACCCGTACGCATTCAGCGGTTTCCTGTTTTTCTGCGGCTGACAAAGAGATGAATTCTTTTAAACGGTCTATCTCCTGGTGAAGTCTCATGTTGTCTTCACTGCGGGTGTGTTCAAGTCCGGCAATCTGCTGGTCAATATGGGAAAACCTGCGCTGTGCAGGAAACACCCAGTGGGTGAGATGTTCCCACACCCCGGTTTTACCTGCTTTGGTCCCTTCCCGGGGACGTTTTGAAATGATCACCTCTGCTGGCCTGATAAGAGTATCGTCGCGGAGGTACCCTTTTCTTACCACGCGGAAAACGGTGTCCTCAGGATAGCGGCTGCCATACTCGAGGCCGACCGCCATATGCAGGGTATCATCAAATTTGTCTCCCGGTGCCGGGTCAACCGGGGTAAGACCTGATACATTAAGCAGGTGGTGGTACATCACATCGATATTTTTCTGGAAGTTTTCGTTCGTATTTCTGACAATATCACATGAATTATTGTTGACTGAACCAGACATCCGGGACAACGAATCTGCAAAAACCAGCATTTTTTTTGCATGGTCAGATTGCAGTTCCTTTTTTTTGAGGGCTTCATTTCTCTGGCTGTTCTCAATATAGTCCTTGAATTCTTTCTTCAACTTGTTGTATTGTGCTTCAGACTGATCAACTTTTTTCCGTAGTGCAGTGATAGTGCCATCGTCCATTGCAATACAATTGTGAGAACAGAAATTGGATATACCTTTTTATTTTCGACAGAGCAGGACAACGACGTAACCGGGGGAGAGGCCTGTGCCATGCCAGGACCTCCTCAACCCGTATGGTAATGCGGCAGGACGAGTATCACCCGCCTGACCACCGCCGAAGAAGACCACCCGCCGTGTACCCGGAGGTCCTGGGTCAGGGGAAGGAGTTTCACCCTAACGGTCGTTTATACACTCATCGAGGGCATAATTGCAGAGTTTGTCACAATGCCGGATATGTCGGTTTTCCCGGGGGACCTCGTGGTAGGTCACCTTCTGAAAGTTCCGCTCCAATTCCCGTATCTTACTGATAGACAGGGCAAGATGGGATTTTGTGACATGGTAACGACCAGTCAGCTGCCTGACCACCAGCTGACTATCCGAATACAGGTCTATCGAAGTACGCGAGAGGTCTTTCGCCCTCAAAAGAGCACGTTCAACGGCAGTATACTCAGCGGTATTGTTGGTCGCCCGGCCGATGAAAGCCGCATACTCACCAACGAACTGACCATTCCGGTCCAGCAGCAGAAATGCACAGGCTGCGGGACCAGGGTTTTTCCGGGCAGCCCCATCCGTATAAATCGTTAAGCCACAAGGGTACCCTTCAGCAGGGGATTTTTCCATCCTGTCAATGACTACTCTCTTCCTGGCGCCGGTCTTCACCATAGACTGCACCATTTCCGGGCTCCGGTGATACGGCTGGATGAGGTCCTCGCCATCTTCGGTTTGATCATTGACCTTCCGGGACACTTCATGCACCTGGAGCAGGTCAAATGGATATCCGGGAAGCCCCAGGACATCAGCACCCGCCAGGTACGGGGACTCTGCATCACGTGACAGGACAACAGGCACCCGGCCGGTATCGCTGGCGGCTTCACCTTCTGCATGGGTGGTAAGGACCACAGTTTCTCTCCCCGTTTTGGTCACTCTTACCAGGCCCGCCAGGCAGAGGACTTCATGGGACCGTGGATGGACATAGAACGGGATGTTGTATTCCCCCTCTTTCCTCCAGGTGAACCAGCCGGAAGCCGGGATCAGGCACCGCCCGGTAGAAAGAAGCGGGAGGAAAAGTGGTCGCCCGGCAAGAGTCTCTGCCCGGGCATTCAGGAGAAGATTATTCTGCCGGCCTATCTGAAAGCCCCACCTCACGTAGGAAGCGGTCAGCCGGACCCCATCCGGCCTGATGATAAGGATCTCTTGCCCGGACGAGATGTTGTACCGGGGATTGTATGAGGGGGGAATTTTCGCCTGGAACCGGGAAAATAGTTCCTTTTTAGATGCAATAAGGGTAAATCTGCTGCACATACCTGGAACCTGAACTAAAATCTATTATTAGTCAACCATCAATCGGGTCCAGGCCAACCCGGGTTTTCGGAAGGTTTAGGACCGGGGGGGACTGAAATTATTGAACATAATGTCCCGGAATACCACTTGAACTTATTGCTGCTGTGGTTCATTTGAACGGTTCAATGGTGACTTTTTCCATACCATTCCAAATCACCCCACTAAAAAAAGTCATTCATTTCAGATCTTGACATCAATCCCGGGTTCCAGGTCAACCCGGGAAAAATCAAGCCTTATTCCGAGCCCTTTATCGCAAAAATAAGGGGGTTACCATCATTACATCACCCATTGCTAACCCCCATTCTGCAAGTGCCCTGATTTTGAGTCCTTAAGGACGGTATTTCCGCCCGTTACCAAATATAACCAATTATCAGCCGTATTTTTAAATAACCCCGATAATCGCTTATTTTATCGGGATCGGGGTCCATAATGAGGCTGGTTCACTGCACCCCGCCATTACCAGGCAGGTCGGGACCACGGGCCCCTCGTACCCATGTATGTTCGTACCCTTTCCTCTCCATTACATTTCCATCAAGCAGTACACAATGGTCTGGAATTACAGACCCGATAACAGAATAATGAAAGCCTGGTGGTGCTACCCAGTCATGGGGGACCGTGAATAATAACTCATAGTCTCCCCCGCCATACAAGGCCAGTGTGATTGCTTCATCTGCCGGGACTCCGGCGGGGGCTGGTATTTTTTCCCGGTCAATCGAGTACCCGCAGGAATTCGCCTCGAGCAGGTCATAGAGCGAGATAGCGAGCCCGTCGCTGATGTCCATCATCGAGGTGGCACCCGTCCTGCCAAGGACCTCACCTTCACGGACCCTTGCCCGTGGCTCCATCAGCGCTTTGTCAAACTGGTGGTACCCGTTGAGTGCTGCCTGGGCACACCCAGGGACCCCGGTCACGCAGACCAGGTCCCCGGCCCGGGCACCGGAACGCCGGACAATATGGTCCGGGGCTACCATTCCAATACCACTACTGACGATCGTCAGTTCCGTGTGGTGGTCGATGTCGCCACCGGCAATGTAACCACCAGCCTCCAGGCAGCAGTCCCTGGCACCCCTGAGTATTTCTCCGAGCCGTGACGGGTCATCAAGCCCCACTGCTAAAAGGAGGACCGCCGGGGTCGCACCCATGGACGCAATATCAGAGAGCGTTACCGCAGCACTCATCCATCCGATCTGCCAGTCTGTTATCCCTGCAGGAAAATCTGTTGTTTCGTGGAGCATGTCCGTCGTGGCAACAAGGAACTGTTCACCACAGGGAATTACGGCACAATCATCGAGACAGTGCTCCCTGCCAATAATTGCATACACTTCCTGTAACAGGGCCCGTTCATCCACTCTTCTTCATCTCCTTTCCCCGTGCAGTCTGGTAATCCCGGAAGATCCCCTCGATACGCCTCGCATTCTGCTCATTCTCATAGTCCCGATGCTTCTCCTGCCACTGTTTCAACGAGGTTTCAAAGGGGATTTTTTCAGCACTTCCAATCTTTCCCCGGATATGAATGGGAATTCCTCCACCGTCAAGAAGTGGAATATGCTGTTCCATGCAGGCCTCCGAAAGCTGGGGGTCCGCGTGCGATGTGAGGCCCGGACCCGTGATCACTGCTTTGATACCCATCCCACCGATATCCCGGACCACGCTCCTTCCCCACCCGTCAATCCGGAACACATACAGGATGTCCCCCTCCCGGACACCTGGGTCATCTGATAATGCCCTGACCGCGTCCTTTGTAAAAGCGCCAAGCATCTTGACCGGTACCAGATCAGGACGGCCTGACAGCTCGTCAATCCGGTCCTGCCGTTCAATTTTCTTTTTTAAGTTCAGGCTCGAACGCTCTTCACGCCGGAGCCTCTTTTTCAGCGTCTGTATCGTTAAGTCCCTTTTTACAATTTCTGCATCTTTTGTGATATCTTTCTCATGTATTGACCGAATCTTCCGGATCCGGGACTGGAACCTGACGATCTCATGCTCTTTCCCCCGGACCTCCTCCTGCAACTCCTGTACATACGTGCGCAGACGCTTTACCATCCCATCGAGGACCCTGACCCGGTCATCAGATTTCCTGTCGGCCGTAACAATCGGTAGTTCAGTTTCCGAAGGGGGGATGACAACGTTCAGTTCACCGACCACCTGCTCCAGGGAGTGCCCGCGGATCATGCCTGCCCTGACCTCGTCCAGGTCCTGCCCGGGAGGTACACGTTTAAGGATATGCTGAAATTTGTGGTTATAGTGCCGGTATGCTTCAAGGGCCGCGGATAACGCATCCCGTTCGTGATCGTTCATGTACTTGAACGGTTTCGTATACTCCAGTTTCACATCCACGCTCACATCCAGGCGTGGTGCATAGGCGACCGCATTGAATGCACGCCTGACCTTCTCGACAGAAAACGGCATATCACGGACATCAGTCGCCACCACAACGGGTTTTCCAACCTTGCAAAGCGCTTCAATGACATCAGACAGGGAGGTCTGGCGGGAACTGCTCAGGTGAAGCAGGTTCCCCTCAAGGTCCAATGCAGCAATAGCGGTAGTTGTCCCGGGGTCCATCCCGACAATAATAAATTTCGGCCGGACCGAGAGGGGCCGGAACATGATCCGGTCCAGGCGTCTCCCGCTTATCCGGACCTGGACATCTGCACCCCGGTAGGTCGATACCGGTACCTGGTCACGCGGGGCAAATACCCGAAAAGAGACTTTGCTGCACCCGCCAAATGCCTTTGTTTCCTTTTTTTCGTACTTCAGGCCCGACGCCACAAGGTCCATTTCGATCTCCCGGGACCGTTGCAGGACCCCGCCATGGATCTTTCGCACGTACCGGTTCTGGCTCCACCCGCCTTTCCCAGGGGACCGGTTACGGGTTACCGTCACATCAGAACTGTTTTCAAAGGCAATTACTTCGGCCCCTGCCCCAAGAGACGCCACCCTCGCGATCGTGCGGGCCTCGTCAAAGGGGTCAAGCCGGTTAAAACGGATATTGTACCGGCTGGCAACTTTGATGAGAGACTCACGCCGGTCCCCGCCCGTCACCTGGACAAGGCGTGTGGCAGGAGGCAGGGACTGCATAAATGCGAATAGTTCGTGCTGGTCCGTGGAGATCTCCTGGAGGCTGTCCACGGCAAGGATATCCGGCTGCTCCAGGGATAGCATCCGAAAGAGCCGCAGGGACGAGACCCCGTCCTCGGAGAGGACCTGGGCTCCCTGAAGCCGTACCAGGGCATACAATGGCCGCCGGGACTTTGACCTGACTGAGCCACGGATAATGTCAATCCCGAATACCTTCAGCTGGTCACGCATCGTAACGTGTCCTCGATATCGTATGACAACTGGTACTTCCGTGAGAAGTAGGTGAGGATATTATGGAGGTCCCGCCGGAGGATCGTATCGGCATTGGGGTGATCCGTCTCCATCCACTGCGGCCAGTCGATCAGGGTACAGCCACGTTCATTGACCATAATATTGAATTCAGAAAAATCAGCGTGAATTACCCCCAGATTGTACGCCTTCCTGACCTCCCCGATTATTTCATCAAGGAATTCCTTCGGCTCTTCAAGCCTTGCGTTATTGAGATTCACACCCGGAATGTACTCCATCACCACAATATGCCGGTTCTGATCGATCGGGAGCGGTACCTTTACACCCGGGTGAAGGGTCTTAAGGGCTAGAAATTCCCGTTCTGCGGACTGCCGCGAAGTAAAAATCCATGGTGAATGGGTCTGCCCTGGTTTATATTCCCGGTTAAGGCGCACCGACTGGAAAGACCGCTGACCTACATGATGGAGCTTGAGTGCCACACACCCGAGGCCAAGCCCTTCATACACTACCGACTCCTTGCCAACCCCGATCATGCTCCCCAGTGCCTGGATTGTGCCAATTTTCGTGAGGGTCCGGAGCGCAAGCGTATCATATCCCAAAAAAACCAGTGAGTACCCATCGTATGGGACGGCGTTATACCTCACCATCCCTTTCTCCATCAACCGGCTGATACGAAACGATACCTCGGATTCCGCCAGACCTACGGCCCGTACCAGTACTTCAAGCGGGACCCACTCGTAGTTCCTCATGAGCCGTTCAAGCGCCATTAGTATATCTACCTCGTACTTATGGAGCGTCCTGATATTGTTCCCGGAAATTGCCATCTCTGCTACACATTTTATCTATTTGGATGATAAAGGTTGATCTGGTAGCAGCATGGGGTGCAGTAAATGTGGAAGGCCCGGGGTTATTTTCCAGGATTATTCCGGCCTCGACCTGTGCCCGCAGCACTTTCGGGAAGACGTTCTTCATAAAGCGAAAAGGACCGTGCGGCAGAACCACTGGCTGGTCCCGGGGAGGAGGTACGCCGTGGCACTTTCCGGCGGGCTGAAGAGCTGTGCACTTCTGGATTTTATGCGTACCCTTATTGGAGGACGGAAAGATGTCCACCTCATGGCGGTAACAATAAGAAATAACGATCCGGGCGCGATGGAAAACGCACAGTCAATAACTGAAGCAGCAGGTATTCCCTGGTTTATAATACCGGAGGTGGATGCCGGAATTAAACAGGTGAACAGGCCTGGTGCCATAAATAAATCTCCGTTTCCTGCCCATGAACAGATAGAGTCCCAATTGACGCTCATGGCTGAAGAGCTGAAATTCGGAACTCTTGCCTTTGGGTACACACTGGAAGACCATGCCGCATGGGTACTCTTGAATGTCATTTCAGGGAATATGACAAGAAAACCAGGTTATCCGGACGAACCACGGAAGCGGGCCCGTATTATCAGGCCTTTTATGCATATTCCAGGGAGGGAACTGGACCTGTATACACGGCTTTTTCTGAATGGATATGATGAGAAGATGCAGGCAGAAAACGGCATTCCGGTTGATAACCCGGTCGGTACACTCCTGGCACGGTTTTACAACCGGCACCCGGGCGTCCCCTATGCACTGGTCAATATTGGTGAACAAGTCAAAAAATTCCGGGACCAGGTCTCATGAGAATAAATAAATCCGGTAGTATCCCACTGCGTCAGAAAGAGAGAGGTGCACCCAGGTATGGGTGACACACGGGGATTATTCTGGAGGTTGATCCATAGTTCACCAGAAGTAAAAATAGGACTCTATTTTATCCTTTTCTTTCTCCAGATGGTGGCATATACCGTATTGTTCAAATATCTCTACCCGGTACTCGAACAAAAACCAATATCCTGGCCTTCGTCGCTCCTTTTTGTCGTTGAAACGATCACCACCGTTGGCTATGGTGAGCTCCTGCCATTCCGGAACCAGTACACGGTATTCCTGGCAATCGTTATGATGATCACAGGGATTACCCTGATCTTCATGATTGTCCCGCTCCTCATCGCCCCATACCTGACGGCCATTCTCAGGGCTTCGCCCCCCCAGAGGACACCGCATGAGCTGAAAAACCATATTATCATTGTCGGGCACGGAGAGCTGACAAAGGCGCTCGTTGAGAGCCTGATGATAGCTGACAATGATATTGTCATCCTGGACAAGGACGAAAAATCTGCCCAGGAGGCGGCCAGGCTCTACCGGAAAAGTGTCTACTCGGTCTGGGGGGATTATAATAACCCATCAACGTGGTCAAATATCTGGATAAAAAATTCTGGCACCGTCATTCTATGCGAAGACGAGCGCACCGCGGCAACAATCATTCTCGGTATCAGGGAACTGACTCGTGGAAAAATTGTCGCCGTCGTTGACAAACTCTCTTTTGACCGGTATCTGCGTCATGCCGGTGCAGAGTACGTCCTCTCACCGAAGCATATAACAGGCCGGATCCTTGCACGACATGCCGAACTCACGGCCCACCACCCGGGAGCCCTTGATAGCTCAGGCATCGACCATGCAATCCTTGACAGTTCAGGCAGCTATGACAGTGTATTGAAAGTAGTCCATATCCCGGTAATGCCGGGGTCGAGGTCTGCGGGTAAAACCTTAAAAGAGATAGGGTTATACGAAAAATATGGGTTTTATACCCTGTTCATGGCACGGAGCGGAAAATTTGTCTTCCATCCAGGGGACGACGAAATAATTGACCTCTCAAGCGGGGTATTCCTGCTTGGAAGGGCAGACAAGGTAGAAGAACTGGTAGAGAACGAATTTATTTCCGGACTTTCCGGGGAGAATTTTGCCGTCATTGCGGGTTTTGGAGATGTCGGGCGGTCCGCATATCACGACTTGACTGCTCTTGGTATTTCCTGTGTCGTCATTGACCAGAAACCACAGGGGGTCCTTGGGGTAGAGGGAAATGCAGAAGATGAAGAGGTCCTCCGTGATGCCCGGATATCTGAGGCCAGGTACTGCGTTGTCGCACTTAATGATGATGATGTGAATATCTTCACCACCTTGATGGCACGGGATATGAACCCTGCACTCCGCATTTTGGTCCGTGCGAACGATCCTGCTTCGGTCGACAAACTCTACCGGGCGGGTGCGGATTATGTCGCCCTGTTGCCCACCATCGGCGGACAGGTCATTGCCCGTGTCGTGCTCTCCGACAGCGTACACGTAATCCTGGACCTGCCGAACGGGCACAAGGTAATCCGAAAACACATGATGAAGAACGCAGGATTGACCATCGGGTGGGTTGAACATAAAAGTGGTTCCCGAATTATCGGGCTTGAATCGGCGAACAGGGCAATCGTAAGGCCCGCACCTGAAGAGGTCATCCTCGGGGGCGATGCACTGGTTGCCACGGGCGACCTGCACCAGTTGAAAAAATTTATCCGGCTCTGTTAGAGATATGATGATTGCATGAATGATGACCGGGGGTGTGCACTGGGCCGTATCGAACAGATGATCCGGTACACCGTATGGAACAGCGGAGCGACGGGTGTGGTGATCGGTGTCAGCGGCGGGGTAGATTCCGCGGTTGCAGCTGCCATGTGCTGCAGGGCATTGAGCGGCGAAAATGTGCTGGGCATCACGCTGCCAAGTGCTGTTACCAGTGACGGGGATATCAACGATGCCGTGGAACTCTGCCGGTTACTCGGCATGAGACACGAAATAGTAACGATAGAGCCCATGCTTGACGCGTATCGCTCATTGCCAGGCTACGTTGAGTCACCGGCGCTCCTTGGAAACCTTATGGCACGTACCCGGATGGCACTGCTCTATTACTACGCAAACCGTGACAACCGCCTCGTCTGTGGCACCTCTAACCGCACCGAGTATATGCTGGGTTATACGACGAAATTCGGGGATAATGCGGCAGATTTCCAACCAATCCTCCACCTCTACAAACGCGGGGTCTATGAAGCTGCGAGGGATATCGGGGTCCCTGCAAACATTTTGAAGAAGCCCCCCTCCGCAGGACTCTGGTACGGCCAGAGAGACGAGGACGAGATCGGCCTCTCGTATGCCGAAATTGACGAGGCGCTGGTCGCACTCGAAGCAAACGGCTGGAAAGATGAAAATTCAGTCCAGGAAAAAGTGCTTGCCATGGTTAAAAAAAGCAGGCACAAAAGAATGACGCCGAGTCTCCTGGATTCAACCCTGTAACACGGCATCGAACAGGAATTTTTCCGGGGAATTCAGAAACAGGAGCGTGTGTTCCTCGCCCACCATGCGATACAGCGGCCGGTTGTGAATACCGGGAAATCCTGCAACATTACATGTCCGGATATACCGTAATTGCGGGTGCACTGGATACCCGGGGTTTTTCACATACCCTGAACGTTCCATCCGGTAATATACGGCCCCCCGGAGGTCTTCATAGTCCGCATAAATGCTTTCGAATGCTGTAGAGACGATGTTTGCCATGACAAGGGTTGTACTGCCCGGGTTAATGGTGACATGACCGTACCCGGGTGGGATCAGGACCGTATCACCTTTCCCGGCAGTAAGAACAACGGCATCCGAAAGCGCTTTGTCCTGGAGGAGATACTCAGCTGACCCTTCAAGAACCTCATAAATTTCCGGGTACCCGGCACCCAGCGGACTATCGGGATGATAATGCCCCTTTGTTTTTACGTATTCCCCGCACAGGACGGACGGAGGGATCACCGTCACATCATACCGGAGGTTATTGTCCCGGAGCCATTCACGGTCCACATTCGTCCGGGAGAGATTACGGTACATAAAATAGATAGGGCCTTTAATGGAGCAGTTTCTTTCAGCCAGCACCTGCGTAAGATCTTCTGCCATCCGGACCTGCGGTTCCGGCAGGGGACCGTCCCACGTAAACATCTCTTTTTCTTTCGCACTACAACCAGATAAACCATTATTGCCTGTGTGATTATTACTCATTGTTGAGATTGTCCTTACAGGATAATGGCATCGTTGATCAGGAAAGTTAATAAAAATGAATACATATATAGTGGAGCATGGATAGAAAAACCAGACGGGCATTAGAAATTGGAATACTCCTTATTACCCTGGTTTTTGTTGCAACACCTGTTGCAGCGGCAAACACGAACCTGGCATACAACATGAACACCGTCATGAATCATGGATATCAGTATTTTTTACCTGCAGACCTGAGTACCGAGTATAGAAGCCCGCTATTGCATTACACTCCTTCAACGGACCTCAGTACATTCAATTTAGTCACTCCTGTGAGCACTATTGCAACCGGTTCGATAAATCCATTTTATCGACCTCCGACCATTCGTTGGAGGGCCTGTAGTTAACAGGATATATCAGGAATCTGGTTTCGGGTGAATTTAATTTTCAACAATGAGTTTCCGGTTTTTTATCCGGACACCTTCTTTTTTCATCCCATATTTCAGATTTATCATTTCTGGACTTCCACAATTGAATCAGAAGAAATGTGTAATCCCCACAACGAACGGGTAAAACAAAAGGACCAACAAATTAGGACGGTCGGGGGAACAATAAAATAGTCCGTGGTAGATTCGGTAGATGGTCCGTTTTGCGTCGTACCAACTGCTGACCGTTTTCAACAGATTCGCCAAAAGGAGAGGAAACACAAAATGAACCACAGGTCGATATGCCATCCATCATCGAACCTTTTCCTTCCGACCCATGGGCATCTCTCGATGCCGCAGCATTATTTATCACCCCTGGATGGTAAACTTCGATATTCCCGCTAAATTCGACTGAATAATTTCCTGGCCTGATTTTGACACTTCGGGAACATCCGCAGCCCAATGTTCGGGCATCCCTGCCTGAACGAACGGTTCTGAACACCTTGATGAAACAATAGTTACTCAGGTGAACAACCGTCTGACAGAATCGCTGGCATTTGGTCCTGGTTCACCCAGGGATTGCATCACGAGTTTCCGGGCAGGTCACAAGCTTGCCCTGTTTCCCGAGGTAAATGCGTTAACTCATACCCCCGGTCCTACCAGATATGAAACCGCATTTTCATGGTTTCTGGTCTGAACATATTTGGCGTTCATGTACGGTTCTACCATACGTTAATGAAGACCGTTCCGGTGCATTTGGGAGGACTTCACGCCCACCCATTTTCCCTTCCATGACCTATTCTATCCCTGTCTTTTTTGGTCCACTCAGGCCTTAGCTTTTCCGGCCGGAATCACGCGGCTGGATTCTATGATTATTTAATCTGTCGACGACGGATTACAACCAGGTAATACCCTGCCGCTATGATGACGATGATCCCGGCGACTACAACTACCAGGTAGCCCATTATGCCATCCATTGCGGCTGGCTGAATAACGGTAACCGGGACCTTTACGGTATCTGATATCTGGCTGTTGTCAAGCGAGTCACGGTACCGCACCTCAGAATCAAGTGCATAATCTTTTGCTATGGCCCCGGAACTCACCCCTACCTCGTATCGTGCAATCGCTGTTTTTCCCGGGGCAATATCCCCAAGATACGCGGAATCATCATTACTGGTGAACGGGTCAACCACAGATACACGCGCCTGGGCACCATAAGCTGTCGCATCACCCGAATTACGGTAGGTTACTTCTATCACCTTTTTCTTACCCGCACTCAGGTTTGAGTCCGCTGCAACCACGTCAAACCCGATTTTTCCATGTACCGGGATCCCAACGGTAGTCGGGACTGATGTAACGGTGTCACCCTCATGATTTTTGTACACGGCAATAACATCAACCGGGTACTCCTGCGCTTCTGCATCGCGGGAGACCGACACTTTAAACCGGCAAACCGTTGAATTCCCTGCAGGGAAATCCCCAATATATACACTACTGTCGGTTGGTGTTACCGGGCTGTTGCCGTTTCTTGAAATTTTTATGATGGCCGCATGGGCATCCTCTCCACCACGATTCGTAACAGTCAGGTCGAGATAACCTTCGGTACCGACATTCAGCCCTCCGTTGATAACCGGAGATATATCAAGAAACACCTTCGGTTCGATGGTCAGGGGGAGAGTTACCGTAACACTTTTTGTCTTGTAGTGGTACTCGATGAGGTCGCCTGCGCTCTGCTCAGCGCCGGCGAGGTACTGGTAACTAATTGTAAGGGGCAGTACATATTTACCCGCCGCGGCCTGTTTCGGAATTTTGACCTGATATATCACCTGGGCACTTTTTCCACCGGGCAGATCTCCGACCACCTGGGAATCTGATTTTATGATCATCGGGGTTTCCCCGGGTGCTAGTGAGACCGTCACAAATTTCGCCGTATTGGGAAGGTCATCCCGCTCAATATACCCGGTTTGCACAAATTTAAGTTGGTTCAGGCCGCGGTTCTCAATTTTAACAGGAAGTTGTACATCTGTCCCGGGAAGGAACTGATTTGTCCCGGCAACAGTCGCGGTGAAGGTAGGACCATCAGAGATGTACAATGTCCCGGCCATTGCCGGCGCTATTAAAAAAACCATGAATATTGCTATCAGAAGATACCGTATTTCCATTCGAGATCACTTGTTGTTATTGTTATAACAACATTTATCACCCTACCGTATATATAGGTATTCAATGGCCGGATCACAGGATGAACTCTCAAATATTGCCGAATCTTTGAAATCACTCGGGCTGACAAAGTATGAAGCCCTCGTCTATATCGCCCTCTTAAAAGTTGCAGGGGCAACTGCCACGGAGATCCACCAGGTATCGGGGGTACCTCGCGCATCAGTGTACCCTGTGCTCGACCGGCTCAACCAGAAAAACCTTGTATACGTATCGAACACCTCACCCAAACGGTTCGATGCAATGCCGCCGGATGAGGGGATCGGTAACCTCCTCGCTAGTATTGAGGATAGTGCACAAGAGGCTAAAGCAGTACTTTCTGACATATTCCGCCAGAGGATAGGAGTTGAGCGGGGGACACAAGAGCTGATATGGAGTAGTTACGGCCAGGATAATATCCATATCCGGATATCAGAACTTATCCGCCAGGCAAAACAGAGTATCCGGATTTTTTGCAATATGCATTTTTTCACCTCCGCCATGATCGAGACGCTTGAAACCGCAGGAGAGAGTGTTACAATTGAGATTATTGTTGACCAGTGGACAGGGGCGGCCCCAAAAAACATAAAAATTTTAATTAAGAAGGCACCAATCGGACATGAAATAGATAACAAAACTATTACGGGGGGTGTCTTTCTATTCGACTGCAAACGGGTCATGGTGATCATGGGTCCGCAGGACGACGGATTGACCGGGCTCTACTCCGAGTCTGACGGGTTTGTCAGGTTTTTCAGTTCATACTGGCGTTTTTTCAAGGACTGGGCCAGAAAATAGGGGACGTAGGATATGCCAGGGAAGAACGGCCGGGTAGATTAGTACTCGTTGATATGGGTCATTTCCCCCACATCCATCAGGCCCTTCATGGCCCTGATTACCTCCCAGCGCCCTTCTTCCCGGATTGCCGCCATCGGGTTTGTTCCACCCACGGCAACAATTCCAAGGAACTGGGGGTCTACCGTAACGCCTAATGTGGGAGTATTCGGCATCCCTACCTCAAGGATGCCTGACAGGTCACTTCCCGTGAGACTATCCAGCACCTCCCCAACGAGGGATTCCGCCTCCATGTGGCATTCACGAATATTCGCGAGGAGGTTCCCGCTCCCCTGCCTCATAACCGCATTCACCGAGGTAAGTTCCTGGGAGATCAGCACCTGGAGAGGGTCAATTGTCGTATGCTCGTACAGGATCATGTGAATGAACCGTTTCGGGACACGGTGATCGATCTCGACAATACCCCCACCTATCGGTTTCATGGGGATCCCCCGCCTGAGCAGCAGGCCGTCAAGGGTGGAGCTGCAGACAGATACGATACCGATGCACCCTTCGGGTACCGGGTAATCTTCGATTGTTACGCCAGGTTGAAGGAACCGCACAAGTCCGCTTACGCTGATACCCGCCCTGTAAGAATCTTTAAAAATCTTTATCGCAAATTCCAGGTCTTCACTCCTGATCAGGGAAAGGTTATAGACACAAGTGCCGGTCCTCTCCTCAGGGCTGTAGGTGACCTGCAATGCAAATTCTTCAATCCGGTTATTAATAAATTTCGGGGGACTCATCATTATACAGTTTTCCATCATGAAAGAGAAAAATTGTTCTATAAGATCGGGGTAATGTATGCATGATGGAACACGAGACGCGGGAAAAGGCGAAAAATGCCGTGAAGCTCATCCTTCTTTCGGCAGGATTCGAGGTAGAGGAAGTAAATGAACCACTCGACCTCTCGGCTGCAAGGGACGGGGAATGTGTAGCAGTGCTCTGTTCGGTAGATGCTGACACTATTGCTGATTTTGACAAGACAAACTATAACCTCGTCGTCGGTGAAGATCAGGTGCCCTGCAAAAAGCTCCTGTTTACACTGGACAATACGATTCATGCAGAACATTGCATCGTCTGGGGCGTTCAGGAGTTCGTCCGCCTTTCAGGTGAGGCAACCCTTGCCAGGGTCCTCGACCGCGAGCTCTCGCTCACGCTCACCCCGGGAGCAGGTACCAGACCTGCACCGGATGCTGCACAGGTACCAGAGGCAACTGAAAGTTCCGGCGTCAATATCCCGCACCTGCCGGTAAAAGTAACAAAACAGAATGCAGAACGGATTTCCGGTACGCAGGGAGTTGCCAGCCTGAAGTTTATGCCTCACTGGGTGTACCACTACATGAGCAGTGGCGAACAGGTCTACCAGGAACGCCACATCCCATTCGATTCTGAAGGATGGGGGGCAATCAACGCGATCAACGGGTTAAAACTCGAGATCGATCCAAAATCAATTGATAAAGGCGAAATCCCGGGTGACGCAGAGGTAGTAGGACCTAAAATTACGAAGGATGAAGCGAACCTAAAGGTGTTTGGTGAGCTGGTGGAACAGCTTACCCAGCATGTGCGGATCAAGCAGGTGAAGGGAGATACCATTTTCTACGAAGAAAAAGTCATGAAACCGGAGAAGAAGAATATCAGTATTGATATTGACCTCGTGCATTTCCCGGTCTGGCAGGTCCGTGGTAAAAAAATCATCGAGGTGAACGCATTCACCGGCGAGGTCCTTTCCCAGCCGATGGATGAAGGTTGTGAGATACTCTGAATCATCCCATGATCGTTGTTCTTGGAGGTGGACCGGCCGGCCGCATCGCCGCCATGCACCTTGCACATGCCGGAAAGGAGGTGCTACTCGCAGAACAGGGCGTTATTGGTGGCCAGTGCCTCAATTCCGGCTGCATGGTAGTCTGCGCACTGAATGATGCGGCACGGGTGGTCCGGAATGCCCGTGATTTAGAGAGACTCGGCATCATCGACCGGTCTCCTGAAGTGAATTTTCCTGCGTTGATTGGTGAAATGCAAAGGATCCAGAGAAAAATCGCTGGCATCCTCGATTCGGAGACCCGCAGTTCCGGGGTTGAGATTCAATACGGCAAAGATGCCGCCCTCCATGGAAACGAAGTCCGGCTGGGTGGCGAGGTACTACGCCCCGATGCCATAATTGCCGCCACCGGTTCTTCCCCGGCAATTCCCAACATCCCGGGGCTCTCGAAAGAAGGGGTGTATAATCCCCGTACTCTCGCACAGATGGACCGGTTACCGGAGAACATGGTTATCCTCGGCGGCGGTGTAATGGCAGCCGAATTTGCATATATTTTCTCTTCGTTCGGCTGCGATGTAACCCTGCTGGCCCGAAGTGATGTGCTGAAGGTACTTGACGAGAAGCAACGCGCGGTCGCGTTAAAAGATCTTGAGGGGATTACCATCCACTCCGGGACCTCACTACTTACCATTAACGGTGATCGGCACCTGGATTCTGTTTCTGTACGAACACCGGACGCTTCACAAACGGAGATTACATGTGACGCACTCTTTATTGCCACCGGGCTCTCCCCGCGGTCAGAAAACCTCCATGGCATTGCAAAAGGGCCTGGTGGGGAAGTGCTTGTTGACAGCCACATGGAGACCAGCATCAAAGGAGTATATGCCGCAGGGGATGTCACAGGCCCGCCATACCTTACACCCGTCGCCCGCCATGAAGGGATCACTGCAGCAGAGAACATTCTTGGACGGGTAACCACGATGGACTACCGGTTTTTTCCCCAGTCGGTCAACCTGGCAAGTGAACATGCGTTTTGTAACCCGTCACCAGATGAGGGGATGGTCTCGGTTAGTCTTCCCGGGCCTGCAGGACCTGGTACGTTCTGGAAAGTCCCCTTCAATGCCACGGGTCTCTCGAAGGTCAGCGTACACCCTGAAACGGGATTGTTGCAGGGGATTTCAACATCCGGGCCGGGCGCAGGAATGATCGCGAGTTATATCGCGTTCCTCATGCAGAAAGGTTACACTACAGACGATTTCGCCTCATTCCTGGAAGTCCACCCCGAGACAGACGGGGTCCACGGGTTGCTTAATTACCTGTCGGTTTACCTGAAACGTAAAAATTCCCCATAATGATGACGGGTTGGCACCAGGGCCCGATTTTTTTGTTCTTTTTGTGATGCTCTTTTTTCACCCGGGACGCGAGCTCTCCTTTAGGGTAAGTCAATTATGTCACTATAGTCCATACATTTACAGGATCAGAAAAATGGAGCAACAACGCATCGCGGACGGACAGAATGTTACGGTCGGGCTGGTCCAGATGAATATGGGGCCGGACCCTGAAGATAACCTCCAGCGTGCTGTGATAAGCGTAAAGACCGCAATCCAGAAGGGAGCAAAGATTATCTGCCTCCCCGAGTTGTTCCGCACCCGCTATTTCCCGCAGTATATCCGGAGAGATGCGACAGGTCTTGCAGAGAGCGTCCCGGGGAAATCCACGGATATCTTTTCAACTATCGCAAAGCAGCACCGGGTTGTCATTATCGTACCGGTGTACGAGAAAGCATCTAACGGACGTACCTACAATACCGCGGTTGTTATCGATGCAGATGGCCACCTGCAGCCGCCGTACCATAAGGTCCATATTCCACAGGACCCTGGCTTTTATGAAAAGGGTTATTTTCACCCGGGCAATGAGTACCGGGTCTTTCACACCCGGTACGGGTGCATTGCGGTCTTAATCTGTTTTGACCAGTGGTTCCCTGAAGCAGCCCGTTCCGTCGCTCTTATGGGTGCATCAATCATTTTTTACCCGACGGCAATCGGCCAGCCACTCCGCTATGATCCCCTGGAGGGCAACTGGCAGGAATCATGGGAACTGATCCAGCGGAGCCATGCGATTGCCAACAGTGTCCATGTAGCCGCGGTGAACCGCGTGGGCACCGAAGGAGCCACCAGGTTTTTCGGGGGCTCCTTTGTGAGCGATGCGTTTGGCAGGGTACTAGCCCGTGCGGGAGATACAGAAGAGATCATCATTGCAGACCTGGACCTCTCGATGAACAGTACAGTCCAGGAGTCATGGGGGTTTTTCCGCAACCGGCGCCCTCGTACGTATGGTAATCTCGTCACAGCACCACCTGGTACCGGTCATCACTTTATCGTCCGTAACGGTGATACCCCGCGAAACATGGGATTTTGTATGCCAGCAGAATGGGAGAGACATGAGGCCGTATGGCTCTCCTGGCCTCACAACACGGTGACATTCCCGGACCTTGCAGCAGTTGAGGATGCCTATGTACAGTTCATTTCTGCAATGAACGGATCAGAAACGGTCGAACTGCTTGTCAGGGATACAGACACAAGAGAGATGGTTGCGGAACGGCTCTCTAAAGAAGGACCCGACGATTCTCATGTCAGGTACCGGGTTACTGACTATGAAGACGTCTGGATCCGCGATTACGGTCCCACATTCGTGGTAAATCCTGCCATTTCCCAGGTGGCCATGGTGCAGTGGGAGTTTAATGCATGGGGTGGGAAATACGAGGACCATATCAGGGATGGATTAGTTCCGGAAGTAATGATCGGCTGGCTGGGACTCCCCGTGTTCCGCCCGGGTATTATCCTCGAGGGGGGATCAATCGACGTAAACGGGAGAGGTACCGTTATGACCAGTCGTTCCTGCCTGCTTAACCCGAACAGGAACAAAGGATTGTCAGAATCTGACCTGGAGGCACATCTTTGGGAAAACCTGGGGACCGACCATGTAATCTGGCTGGATGAGGGGATTGCAGGGGATGATACCGATGGCCATGTTGACGATTTTGCAAGGTTTACCGGTCCTTCCACCGTTGTCTGTGCCTTTGAAGAGGACAGGACCGATGAAAATTACCGCCCCCTGCAGGAGAATTACGACACCTTACGAAAATCCACGGACCAGGACGGGGGCCCCCTTACGGTTGTGAAACTGCCGATGCCAGACAGGGTCTCAGGTGGAGATCTCCGGTACCCGGCAAGTTATACGAATTTTTTTATCGGTAACTCGGTGGTTATTGTCCCGGTTTTTAATGACCCCCATGATAGCGAGGCATTACGTCGTCTTTCGTCCCTCTTCCCGGGCCGAAATGTGATAGGGATTAATGCCCGGGCGATGGTTGAAGGTTACGGGACGTTCCACTGTGCGAGCCAGCAGCAGCCGGGCCTCTAAAATACCTCCAGAAAAATTCTATCCTGAAAAGACCGTATCAGATTGGGCTGTCTTTTATGGATATCCAATAAAAAGATGTGTTTAGGAGATTGATCAATCGAGTGAAATGTGGCGGATGTATATTGAGAGACTGCCATATCGCATTTCCTGCGCATACCCCTGGCAGATCTACCCATTCGCCGGGACGGGTTATTTCTCATGATCAGGTGGTCCCGGTGACCCCGGACTTCACTCGTATGCTACAATTGTCAAGGTGGGGTTGTGGTTGGTTCATTTGATCCTTTTTTACATCACTCCTTTTTTTCGGTTCCCATTTTTCCGGTCCTTCCCTGCGACCTGGCAGCGGATGGAGATTGCAAATTCCGCGGCTTTGTAATTAACCCCGGCTGCTTCCCCTCGGTATCCTATCCTTCCCTGGTGGCGGCGGGACATTCTGCATGGTGCCAGGTGTCCGCAATTATAACGAAGGATTGTTCTGACGGGGACCATTTTCGTTCTTTTTCGGGATGTGTCAGGAGCATCATGCTACTACCGCCACCACAGGCTGATCTGGCAGCCCGGATGTAATCCCCGGATAATTTTGCTTTTTCCGTGTTCCAAATGGTCCTGACACGAATTAACATCTCATAAATGAGGTATAAACAATCTTGCCGTGCGCGGGGTGAAAGTGATGGAAAAATGGAGCCCGGAAAACCGGGGGGGTGTAACTTCCAACCGATTGCCAGAATAGTCTGACAAAAATAACAAAAAAAGCCATATCTTCGGCCAGCAAATATATCTGGTACATGCCATCCATGCCCGGACCAAAAAATCTATCGGGCTCTTTCAAAAATAGAACTGCCGCTTTTTTCCAATGGAGAGAAAATAATAAATGCACATTCCATTTCATTGCACTCATCGTTTTTCTTTCGGTCCTTCCCCTGCTCGAAGATAGTGAAGTCGCCCGGATTTTCACTGATATCCTGCTGGTAATGTTATTATTCTTCGCAGTCCAGGCAATCAGTCATGATATATATCTTATGGCTGTTGGCATTGTGCTTGTGGGAATTACAATTATCCTCTACGGATTATATTACCTGACCAATCACGTGCACTATTTCAACGCCGCAATCGTCGTGACCCTGGTGTTTTTCATCATGGTGAGCGTGGCAATTTTTTCAGTCGTAATTCGCGAACGTGACATCAAAATGGACACGATTATCGGGGCAATATCGGTCTACTTCCTCCTCGGTCTTACGTGGGCACTCGGGATTATGGTGCTCGGGATATTTTTACCCGGTTCATTCAACATTGCGGCCCAGGGTGCAGACCAGCTTATCTACATATCCGATTATATCGGCTACAGTTTCTCGATTCTGACAACAACAGGAAACTACAATGTTACGGCAATGACATCAACCGCCCGAACGGTGATAATGTTTGAAATGATTAGCGGGACACTCTACATCGCAGTCCTGGTCTCCTGGCTGGTCGGAAAATTCTTAAAAAACAGGCCGGCCGAAGAGTGATTTTTACCCTTACCGGAATTACCGGGGTATAATACCAAATGGGATTCTCTTACAGCGGGAGGTATTACATCTCCGAACTGAAGCGTAAATTAGCAGGTATTCCCTGGATTACCCTTGGGCAATGTGGGAAAGAAACGGAAGTCCTTTCCCTTGAGGAAATGACGGGCAAATGAAGAAGACCAACGGGGGGTCACACCTTTTCTGCCACAACCCGTTTGAAATTTCCGTTGGATAGTCGAATAATCGTAAGATTGTTCGCCGTCTTTCCCGTACTTATGCACCAGGCATAAGCGAATTGATACGGCCCCTGAACTGGTGATAGACACCCCGTATTACGAAACCTACAACCAGCACGGAAGCAGACATGACAATTATTTTTACCCACTCATCAAACGAAAGAGGAACCGTGCCAAAAACCAGGCCGCCATACTGCACAATCACGATTTGTGCCAGGACAATGAACCCCATCACCGCGAAAAATGTTGGGTTCCCTTTAAAAAAGGGCGGCATCTTTCCATCAAGTGCCCGGCAGTTGATACCATTCCAGACCGCAGCGAGGACAAAGGCTGCGAAAAAAACCGTGTTAATCCCTGCGGGAGTGGTGCCGCCCAGAAAAGCTGTCTCCATCTGGACCAGTCCGCCAATAATAAAAAACGCACCCGTAACGATAATGGAAAACCACATAAATGGCGTGATGACCGGAGTATTTCTTTTTATGGGAAGGCGGTTCATCAGGTCCCGGTGCGGGGCCTCCGAACAGAGTGCGAACGCGGCGAGCGTGTCCATAATCAGGTTAATCCAGAGGATCTGGATAATGGTAAACGGCTCCGGGTACCCGAGGAGCGGGGCAATGAATACCAGAATACAGGCACAAAAATTGAGCGTGAGCTGAAACAGCACAAAACGCTGGATATTTTCATACAACGACCGGCCCCACCAGACGGCACTCGTAATCGAGGCGAACGAGTCATCAAGGAGAATAATATCACTCGCTTCCCTCGCTACCTCGGTCCCGGCAATCCCCATCGCAAGCCCGACATCGGCATTTTTAAGGGCTGGTGCATCGTTTGTCCCATCGCCGGTGACGGCTACAACATCCCCGCTCTTCTGGAGGGCCTGGACGAGCAGCAGCTTGTCCATCGGTTCAGCCCGTGCCATTACATCCAGGTTCTGCGCAACTGCGACCTGTTGATCAGCTGACAAGGACCGGAATTCTTTCCCGTCAACGACAACCCCGCCCGCAAGGAGCCCGGAGTCCTCTGCAATGGCCTTTGCAGTCTCCCGGTTATCACCGGTCACCATCCGGACCCTGATCCCGGCTTCCCGGCAGGTAGCTACCGATTCGGCAATGTCATCCCGCAGCGGGTCACGGATACCTACGTACCCGTCCCATGTAAGATTGGATTCGCTTTCATCCCCATCCACGATCTCCTTGTGGGCAAATGCAAGTGTCCGCATCGCCCTTGAAGCAAGCTTGCTGACACCAGACAGGTCAGGTTGCACATCACAGAGCGAAGCGAGGATCTCCGGTGCCCCTTTCACCAGGAGATAGGGTGTATCCCCGATATTCACGACTGTTGACATCCGTTTTCTGTTGCCATCAAAGAGGTACTGTTTCCTTGTAGTAGTCTCTGCACGGATATGCATGTAATCAAGGGTGTGTTCGTGGAGCCACCGGAGGAGCGCCCCTTCCGTCGAGTTTCCTATGACGATTATCCGCCCCTCCCGCTCTTCCAGGTAGGCAGTGCCATTCACAGCAGCATTGAGGGTGATCCATTCAGATGGCGAATGTGGGGTATTTTCCTGTTGTGCAGGGTCTCCGGCTGAGGCATACACTACTTCCATCTGGTTTTTCGTCAGTGTCCCGGTCTTATCCGTGCAGATTGTTGTCGCTGACCCAATCGTCTCACAGGCAATCAGCTTCCGTACAAGGCAGTTGGCACGGGTCATCTTTCGCATTGCAAGGGAAAGTGAGAGTGCTACGCTCATCGGGAGACCTTCGGGAACTGCAACGACGATAATAGCGACGGCAATCATGAGGTAGTGCAGGACATGGTTCAGGGTATCAAGGTTCAACCCGGTCAGTTCCCCGAGTACTATCCCACGAACTGACAGGCTGACCAGGATCAGGATACCCATAGTATACCCGAATTTACTGATGATCCCGGCAAGGGCTTCCAGTTTCTGTTCAAGGGGGGTTGCAGTTGAATGATCAATACCAAGCGATGCGGCAATTACACCCATCTGGGCCCTGTCCCCTACGGCCCCGGCGATCATCCGTCCTTTCCCGGCGGTAACGAACGTTCCTTTCAGGACACTATCTGCAGCCCCTTTTCCAACCGGTTCACTCTCCCCGGTAAATGCGGACTCGTCACTGGTAAGGGCGTCTGAGGTGATGAGCCAGCCGTCCGCGGGAACCGCATCGCCCGCTTCGAGGAGGACAAGATCGCCGACAACAATATCGCGGGAGGTGACCAGGGCAGGGTGACCATCCCGGATTACCTTGACACCGACATCGTCCCGGTGAGCATTTAATACATCGAACTCTTTGCTGCTCCGGTATTCATTGAAAAAGGATATCCCGGTGGCCAGCAAAATTGCGATAATGATCCCGAGGGTATCGTAAATACTGATCCCCTGGATTATCGAGACGACCAGGGAGATAACAACTGCAATAATTAAGATTTTTATAATCGGGTCATCGTATTTCTTCAGGTACTGCAACCATAGTGGCTCCCGTACCGGAGGGGTCATGACATTTGCGCCAAACCGTTCCCGGTAGACAGGGACTTCTGATGATAACAGACCGCCTTTGACTTCAAGACGTGTCCGTTCTTCGGGGGATAAAATGGTAGGTTCTTTCATTTTTTTCAAAAGACCAGTTGTTCTAACTGTTTTAGAGTTATTCGGATAAAGTCATTCGGGACGTTCAACAAAAACGCCCGCCGGCTATTCTCATTTCGGTTTTATCATATTCTCATGAATGTGGCAACCAGGGACCCAAGGCCTTTTTCATTACGATCATCTCAAAACGCGGGTGACATCAACCATGGAATGGCCCCACCCCTGACCAATGGATTGCCATCGGAGAGAACGAGTAAATTTTAAAAGGGCCCGATCTTCGCAGTAATGTACAATCCCAGGGGTTATTACCTGATCCCGGTTGACCAGCATATGATCCAGGACCAAAAAAAATGGACTTTTAGCCTATTTACTGCCTGCAAGCCCCACCAGTACCGAAGGATAGGTTACACTTTTTTCGGGAATTGTATGCAGGCGAAGGGAGATCTTACGGTCAAATTTCTGCTGCATCATCGTAGAAAGAGTCTCTAGCGGTGGTAGCGTGCCTTCGCCACTGAGGACGACATCAACACCTTCGCCTGACAGCACCACCTTCTGTACCTGGTATGGTGCAAACCCAATCCATTCCCTTACCACCTCCTTCGCTACTACCTGGTCATTTGTTGCCTGGATGGCCTGGTAGCTGGTGACCGTGAGTACACCGATAAGCAGGATGCTTGCAATGATCAACGCCACCATCGTTTTTTTTCGCGTCTCCTCTTTCATCTCCATCCGTACCGCTTTCGGTAGTCCCATCAGGCCGAACATGGTCGTTACTGCCACCAGGATTGCGATAAAATTGGTGAGGAAAAGGAGAAAAGCACCTCCTGCTTCAACAAATCCCCCGTGGAACAATGTAATTCCCACGACGCACAGCGGTGGGACGAGCGAGATCGCAATCGCGACACCAGCAAGGGAATCTGCTATTTCCTGCCGCCCTATCGCGAAAGCTCCGGCAGCACCGGCGGCAAGGGCGATGCATAAATCAAGCAGGCCCGGAGATACCCGGGATGAGACCTGAGGATTTTGTGTCAGGGATATGAGCCCACCCGGTACGACCGCCGTCAGGAGCATCGCAAGCCCGATTACACCGAGCACCCCGAGAACGACAAGGGTCATGGATCTTATCGCCCGCTTTGAAGCACCCATTGATATGGCTGCCGCGGATGCGATGATGGGAGTCATCAGCGGGGCAACAATCATCGCACCGATGACGGACGCCGTAGAATCTGTGATGACCCCATACGTCGCAATAACCGTCGCAAGTGCCAGCAGGACAGTGAAATTTACAATCTGCCGTTCCCGCTTTTCCCCTTCAAAAAATAACTTGGATTCGAATATCGGAATATAGTCCAGATCAAACCGGCCCGCTTTAAGTTTTTTGAAAAATCCTTCAGCCATTCGTCCCCTCTGTCAACCATTCGTATAAAAATTATAGGAGTATCCATACTTAAGTGGCCTGGATTAAAACGTGGAGATTTAAAATACTTAAACCTGCAGGGGTAGAGAAGCAGAACAATTAATAGTAGTAAGCCGAAGAAAAATGCATTCGTCAACCTCATGAATTTCCGTGAGCTGGAAATTTATCGTGATTACGGCGGGAGAATTGAATGGCCAATTATATTGAACAACTCAAAGAAGGTGATGACCAGCTGGTCGTCGAACTAAGTTTCAAACGTGTTGACCAGTTTTTCGACCCCGATGACCCGTCACCTGTAAAAAACAGGGATCTTGCTGAAGATGCACTTTTGGCAATGGTCGCGGCAATTATCGATCGGGAGCCGAAAAAAAAGGTTAACTACGTTATCAGGTTTCCCGCTTCGCAGGTGACAGAAGAGGTCGAATCGGATCTGCCCGAAGCAGTGAAAACATATTTTATCTACCGGTGTGAAGGTGCGAGGAGAAGGTTGCGGGTGCTGAGGAAACGAATGAAATACGGACTTATTTATGGCCTCAGTATCTCTACAGTGCTCATTATTATTCTGGTTTTCCTGTATTCCAAAATAACGGACCCGTTCCTCGCAGATATTGTAATTGGTGCCATCGTAATTTTCTGCTGGGTTGCCTTATGGGACCCGATTGATATTTTCCTCCACCAGTACTTATTTCAAAAGAAGACCATCGCAATCTGCACAAAAAGGATTATCAACAGTACCATCAGGGTAGAAAAGGCAGATGTCCAGCCAGACGGAATGCCTTCGGCGGGTTAATTTTTTTTTCAACAGCTCAATTAAGGGAATGTGATCATGAACAGGGTGGGTTTTAACCAGGAGCATAAAGAGGTCCTCGACTCTCTTCTGCTGCAAATTCCCGGGGTGATTTCAGGTACGATGTTTGGCTACCCGGCATACTACATAGACAGGAAATTATTTGCCTGTGTCTACGGTGAGGGAATTGGAATTAAAATCCCAGGGAAAATTGCGGATTCGCTGGTTGGCCGGGAAGGAATTGTCCGCTTCCAGCCGATGGGCAGGAAACCGATGAAAGAATGGATCCAGGTTAACCGGGAGCGGTCGGAAGACCTCCGGAAAGACCTGGAAATCCTGATGGTTTCAATCGAATACGTCGCTTCAATTGTGAAGTAGCCGGCCGCCGGATTAACCTGTGGCGCAGATCACAACATAATGGTGTGGATCCGCTGGTTATATTGATAAAATTCATAAATACTCAATAATGAAGCAAATAAAAAAATACACACCAATGGGTGGATATTATTTTAATTACATCCCTTAACTTGAAATCCCCTCATTTTTTGCTTGTTTTTCCCTTAGTTCCCTTAGTCCAATACCCATCATTAGCGCCACTACCGAAGAAAGGACCAGTAATGCCATCATGTACTGATTCGTATTACCAATAACCACTATCAAAAGGATGGCTGTCAGGGGTACACCTAATGCCATCGTGATAACCGCCACTTCAAGACACATTACAAGGATACCTACCGGGATTCCGGGGAACATCAGGCTTAGCGCAAGTCCTATCATGGTACAGATAAACAATGTGGGGAAAATAGGGCCACCAAGATAGCCACTCTTAAACGACAAAGCGAGGAGAACAATTTTAAGGACTGCCATAATGAGCAACATGGCGACCCCAAAATGAGCAGGGTCCATAATAATCGAGTGAATCGATGATTCCCCTGAAAACATCAGTTCAGGAATGAAATAGCATACTATCGCGATGATCACGCCCGCAAAAAGGATCCGGGTCATGATCCGGTCTTTAAATGGCCTTGTTATGACATCCCCCATACCTCGCATCACGAGTCCCATAAAAACTGCGATTAACGAACCAAGTACACCAAGGATAACCGCATAGATTACGTATGAAGGGGGTAGGCTATCGACGGGTGGGAATGCCAGTAAACTGGCAAACGATTGCAACCCAAGCAGGGAGAAGAAAAGGTAACCGATGACCCCTGCAAGAAGGTTCCATGCCAGAAATTTCAGTGCATCTTTATTGCCAACATTGAACTCTGTTGCAAAGACTGCGGTAAAAAGGGGGTTCCCAATAATACCGTTGTACGCTGATGCCAATGCCGCAACATCAAACCCGAGGGATGCCTCATTAATAATCTTAAGTTTTGCTCTGAACCAGGCAGAAATTTCCATGATCAGAAATGCCAGGGGACCTTCCGGCCCGACACTGGCCCCTGAAAAAAGGGAAAAAAATG
>JAPKXR010000125.1 GCA_026394715.1 Methanomicrobiales archaeon
AAACCTGATGCATATTCACAGCGAAAAGAAAACAGATGAGGCAACTTCCCGGATTATTGTCCTCGATGACCGGATCACCAAGTCGAAGATCGGTATCATGGTCGATGATGTCCTCTCGGTCTCCACCTATTCAAGGAAGGAGGTGGACACGTCGGCGGCCTCCGTAAACCGAGACCAGAATAACATCATCGGTATCATAAGGAAGAAGATCCGGATAAAAGACAAGGACGTCAACGAGCTGATCATCCGGATCGATATCCAGCGGTTACTGAAGGAGGCAGACCAGAAGATTTTGAAGGATGGGTATGGTGAGGTGACCGAAGCCCAAGGAGTAATCTCACCCGAATCACCCCTTTCATGAATGTGGATAATGGAGGTCGCTGAAAAGCCTTCAGGTTTTTCACCTCTTTTTTTAGTCTTTTCCAATATATACAACACCTGACAAATTTCTAAAATGGGGGTCTCCGGTCAGGACGTCTCCATTATACGTTTGGGCGGTAGCATAGATGATTGCATCACCAAGGCCTCCCTCTTTCATCACCCGGCGAATTGCGCCCGCTTTCCGGGCAAGCATTGTATCCAACGGGATAATACGGCTCTTCTGCCTGATCTCTCTGATCATCGAATCAGTACTGCCTGCCGGATCTCCATATTTTCTTTCAATTTCTGCAATAGAAATTACTGAGGTTAAATTTTCACCCGGTCCATCAATGTAGTTGCAAATCTGCTGATTATTACCTTTCCAATACTCTATCCATGCCCATGTGTCAATGACGATGACGATGTCAATCCTCTCCGGTGCAGATATACTCTTCTAAGTCTGGTCTGCTCCCAAAGCCGGAGGGCAGGTGTTTTTGTCGTTCTTCTACAAGGTACATAATCGCTGCATCGTAGGTGGAAACACCCCGTTCCTCAATTATCTGGTTGAGCCAGTGTTTCGTGGGCCCAAGGATCTGGATTGTCGTTTTGCTATTCGTCCCTGGAGATTTTTTTGCTCGGGTACGAAGAGCGGGGACAGACATTGAAACGGCTTTTGTCATAAGTTATAATTTATATGTTATAATAAAAAAAAATTCCTGTAAAAAACTCGCCTGATGCCAAACTACCATGCACCAACGCCATGAGAATTTTTACCGAATCAATAAAAAATCTCATATATCGCAGATAGAGATCAAAATATACTAACAAAAACCATTTCACCATTTATGGCCCCCACTATAATTGTCACTAAAATAAATTCAAGGCCGCCTTGAATCCAAAAACTCACTCTTTAATGCCTGCTACCAAAACATCCATCAAACTATTCTTCTCCTTTCAATTCAAAACCCCTTCACCTTCAACTTCTCAATCAAACTCATTACCCGCTCCTTCGCTTCGTCCGTTGCCGCAGCATCCTTCGTAATGGCGAAATTGACAACATCCCCTTCCTCAATCCCCGCCAGAAAAACCACCGGCAAATTGAATGTAACCTGGGCTTCCCCACGTAAAAGAAGAACAGCCAATTCTCCTTCAATCCTATCCACGGTTGCTGTAATTTCCATCGTTATCCCTCACATGCGAATACCATTCTTGTCTCCATCCAACTGATGAATGTCTCCCTTGCCCAGGGATTTGAAGTAATTATAGCAGGCACAGCATCATGCCCAGAAAATCCATTGCAATTATATCGCTTGTAAGAACAGTTGCAAACCGCTCCGGCTGAACTATGAGAACTTACCGTCTGCTGCGTGGTACCCGTTTTCGCAGAGCCCGGCAGAAGTTGGCTTGTTCTTATACTGTACGTTGTGCCGTCGGTTGTCACCGTTACATCGCCATTCAGGTAGGTGCGATACACAGCAGATCCCACCTGGGCCAGGCGGCCACGCGTCGCTGATGTCGGATGGCCATAGGAATTCCCGGTATTGTCCTAGTTAATCATACTTAATAGATGCATGTAAAAACATGCTCCAAGTTATCTTTTGATCAAAAATATCTTCGAGCATTGCCGGGGTCCTTTTGTCTTTAAATTCGTTTATAAAATTCCAATAAAATTGAAAAATCTCTACTGAACATTCCAATTTTGTTTTTAACTTTGAATAGCACTTTGTTTTCCGAACAAGGCGCCCAACTCTCTCCCGGAAAATTCCATTTGAATTTTCGACATTTATAGTGTCAATTGAATTCAAATTGGGATTTCCCCAGACAATCCGTTTTATTTTATCAACAACTTTAGATCCTTCACGAATTTTGATAATCTGGCCATAGTCTATGCATGTATTTGCATAATATTTGGCAAAACACTTTTCATATTCTTCGTAGCCATCAGAAAATATTACGATTTTATTATCCGGAAACGGCAAATCAAGGCGAGAAAACATTTTTTCTGTCATTGCCTCACATGTTTGAAAAGTTCGTTTGCCAACCGCAAACGAAACCAGGAAATATGAATCTCTCATTATACTGGTAAAGATCCATGCATCGCCTGCAAAATTTGATTCTGAGCTTGCACTGATAATTTTCTTTTGTTTTTTTTTACAAATGTCCAGAATTCATCACATTCAATGGTACTCAATCCTACATTCTGAATCAGAAATTCGTTCATTTGTTTAGCATGTTCGGCAATATCCGTTAATAAATTCCCAATAGTGTCTCGATGATGACCAGTTATTCTTTCAATACTCCGTATCCCATTTTTTTCGACAAAATGTTTACAAATATTAATAATCTCACTTTCTTTGAGCTTCTTGTTGAATAACGGGGTTCCTTTCGTCTCCATGAAAAATTTTCTACAGTGGTTGCAATAGTACCGTTGGTGTCCTGTTTTTGCATCAGGTCCCCTTTTGATGATATCTTTTCCCGCTTCCTCCTGAAAATAATCACAGTCGGGATTCTGGCAAACAACTTCAATTAAACCTCTTGGTCGAGCCATGGTGTAATCCTATAAGTATTCTGTTTACTAGACTAATAAAGTATGCTATTATAGGACAATACCAAATATTCAGTACTGAATGAAATCCCAGGGTAATGATCTGCAGAATTTTGTTTGAACGTCCAATTTAGGTAGACCTGGTGTCTGTCCTCTCATAAGTT
>JAPKXR010000260.1 GCA_026394715.1 Methanomicrobiales archaeon
TGGACCGCCGGATGAAATACCTCATCGAGGAATGGCAGATTGCTACAAAAAATGACGTGGCCGATTTCAGGAACAGGTTGAATGCACTATCCAGTGAAACTGCGAAACTGGCCACCTTCGAGAAGGTCACTGATACAAAACTGTCTGCCCTTGAAGCACGTGCGAAGAAACTGGAGGCGAAGAAGAGATGACCCCGCTTGAAATTATCCTGGCAATCGTGGTGATTGTCGTCATCGTCATCGCAATATATTTCTTTTTCCGGGGTGCAAAGGGTAAGATCTCCCTCACGCGACCAGTCGAGAGCCGGGTCGATGAATATCTTGACCGCAGGTTTGAATCAATGGTGACCGAATGGGCACTCGTACGGACGCCGGCAGTAAACCGCTTCAAAGGACTTCATGAGCCGGTACTGGGTCAGAATGAAGCAAAAGTATTAGAATTACAGGGTTTCGAGAAAGAAATAAACAATTCCCTGTCACGGATGGAGGAACGGCTTGACAATCTGGAAAAAGAACTTGCAAAAACCGGATAAGCCCGAACCGACGACAGTGAAGAACAATCTCTACCTCGAACTGAGAAAGGAGATTAAACCGCTCCATGAACAGGGGGATCTGCCAACAAAAGTAACGGGAAGTTTCGGGAGGTACTATTGTGATCTCTGCAACGCCACATTTCCCATTGAGGAACTCCGCCAGTGCAGCCTTTGCGGGAGATGGGCATGTAATTCCTGCTTCACCAACGAATATTACATCTGCAATTCCTGTAACGGGGTATTAAAACTCTATATAACTAAAGAATAGACGCGGTTCCAGGAATCTTTTCCACCGGATCTATTTTTTTCGACCCTCACAACAGGTCATAAATCGCAGATAAGCAATGGGTAGACATTGTGCCCGTTGCATCTCCATTGAACTACGATTAGGGCAGACACGTCTTGGCTGGTCTCTGAAACGTTCATGTGAACAGGTACACTGAATTGGTCTTTCCCATTCATACGGCCCTTAAACCCCGGTGTTTTTAGTCCCTTTTCTTTTTTCCAGATGGGCAACGGAGTTAGTAATCATTAAGTAGATCAGGAGGTTATACACTCATTTAGGTCTGATATAGAACGATCTGATAATCTACGGGACTCCGGGGAGGCTTAACCCCTCCCCCCGGCCCGGGGGATCACATGACAGAAACGGTTACAACTTCACCTGAAAATAAAATGGGTGCAATCGCACACTATCCCTGGTGGATCATCCTGGTCCTAGGGGTTGCAGTACTGATACTCGGTATGGCCTTCCTTACCTGGCCCTATATTACACTCATGATGGTCGTCACATTTGCCGGTGCATACTGGTTTGTCAGTGGTATCTTCAGCCTCGTCAGCATTTTCGTCAACCGCTCACATCTGGAATGGAAACTTTTAATCGGGATTCTCGGGGTCATTGCGGGTTTCGTAATACTGATGTACCCCCTTTTCAGCACCATATTGCTGCCGGCAATGCTCGTAATATTCATAGGGGTATGGGGCCTCCTGATTGGCGGATCTCATATCGCCCTCGGTTTTGGAACGAAAGACTGGGGGTCGGTGTTGCTTGGATTGCTTGCAATCATATTCGGCCTCCTGATCATCGCTCACCCCTTGATTACGATAGCGATGCTCCCCTTCATCTTCGGGGGGTTCGGTATCATCGGCGGGATAATCGCCATTATCTTATCATTCCATATCAGGAATATAGCGATTACATAAGGAACGGTGAATTTAAAAGAGCTCTTTGGTGCGAAGCCCCAGACAAAATTGGAGATACCTTGCGAGGATTGATTACCTTGTCGTTGAGAAAAAGAATGAATTGTTACCATGGAGTGAATAAATTCAATGATTAGTGATCTATACGGGGACTATTACAGGTTCCAAAAGGACTGGAAACTGATCAGGATAGTAGACTGGACAAAAGTAATCATCTCTGTTATCCTCGGGGGCATCGGGATAGGACTAATTATAGCCCCGGTTTTTATGGTGTTACTCCATTTCTGGACCGTCGCATTTGCACTCTCGGTGGCTACCATCAACGCCCTTTTAGGCCTGATCCTGGTAGGCACGGGGAAATTGATATTCGACAGGATCGAAGATCATCAGATACTGGCCTTTGTGTATTATTTTGGCACATCGGTATCGCTGATAATTTACCTGTTTATTACAGTCTTGTTCTATACCAGGTTTACCTACATCATTGCCGCCTGATATCAGAGGCAGGGGACCACATATTTTGGAAAGGGTCCGGCGGGGATAACAACCCCGAAATGAACAGGACATCTGAAGAATAGTGCCCCTTGTATCAGAGGATATCGGACCAGACTACGATAACCCGGGACTTTTCTTTCGATACGGGAGTCCGGGTTTCAATGGAAACCCACAATTGAGATTAAGACCCCGGGAACCCATGGGATTATCCCGGAAAAAATTATTTTGCCCACGGGAACAGGCCCTTAAAGAAGTCAACCAGTTGTGAAATAAAATCCTTTTTCTGCTGCCCGGCGGCAATCGCATCCACTTCAGCCATCCTCTGTTTTTCGTACTCAAGCCATGCTTTCCCCGTAAGCGTGGGAGTAGGGGTTTTTGTTTTACCTGTACTGACCTGTCCTGAACGTGCGTCTGAACCGGCCGTAGACGAGACCTTTGTCCTTACCTGGTAATCATTGCTCATGGAGCCGGGTAATGTTGCTTCCGGCGGGGTTGTGTCGGAAGCTGAACGTACCGTGACAAAATCTACCTTTTTAATAGTTTTCCCGGCACCGGATGAGTTGACGGTCAGAGTAACAGTATAAGTCCCGGCCTCTGTATACGTGTGAATCGCGTTCTGGGACGTGTCAGTTTTTTTATCCCCGAAGTCCCACCGCCAGGCAACCGGAGACCCCACCGTGGCATCGGTGAAAACTACAGTCAGGGGGGCAGTTCCAGACCTTGGTGAACCATCGAATGCTGCGAGAAGATTAGAGGCGGAGGTTGATGTTGTTGGCGTAGCGGTTGTGGTCGCGGTTGTAGTCGTAGTTGTAGTCGTAGTAGCAGTTGTTGTTACAGCCGAATCCACCATTATGTAATCTTCCCGGGTTGCCGACGCACTGCCAGTCCGGGTAGTAGCGGTCATTCTGACCGTATAGGTCCCTGCAGTTGAATATGTATGGGACGGGGCCTGGGACGTATCTGATGTACCATCCCCAAAGTCCCAGCTCCACGAAACCGGACCCCCCGTAGACATGTCTGCGAACTGGACCGTAAGTGGTGCGGACCCGTCTGTAATATCAGCACTGAACGCTACGACGGGATTCACCGGCAATTGCGCAGTTGTTGTAACGACCGTCGTGGTATGCGACGTTGTGGGAACTGCTGTCTGGGTCGCAGATACGGTCGTTGTCACCGAAGAGGTAGCAGGAGCGGTTGTCTGGGTGGCCGATATCGTCTGGGTAATGTTCGCTGCACCCGCTGGAAGCACAACAATGGCTGCACAGACCAGAAAGACGAAAAATATAACCGTGATTGTTCCTGGAGATTTGTTAAATGGGACCTGGTTCAAAATGTTCCACCGCATACTGTTAGGTATATAGTACATTTTTCAATTTAAAAACTCCTATATCCGGACAAAACTTCAAAAAGATCCTGTTAAATCCACCCGTACTTGATTTTCTCGCAGACCAGGCAAAAAAAAAAAAATTATTTAGAGAAAATTTTCGGGCCTCCGAATACCTGTTAAAGGATGATGTGCCAATACTAATAGAATATCAACAGGTGAAAAAAATGGGATTACTAGATAGTATCGGAGGTGGGATGTCAGGGATGCTCAAGACACCCGAAGGACAGGAAATGGCAAAAAAATTCCTCTCTTCGCCAGAGGGACAGAATATGGTTACCAGCTATATCCAGACACCAGAGGGAAAACAGTTCTTTGGGACACTCCTTCTTGGGATTGTAGATAAACTCAACCTTTCACCCGAGCAGAAAGAGACGGTACGAACGATTGCGGAATCACAACTCCAGGGCGTGTCAGGCAGATAACTGTTATTGGCGGGTAATTGGACCGGAACTGGCAAAGGGACAGCACCGAATTCATTTTTTTACAAGGGTAATCAATGGTAATGCCGTTTCGATTTACTTCTGTCATAGAATTTGTCGTGGCAGAATCGCATCCATTTTAGATTTTTTTCCATATACCTGGCATAATACGGGATTTTTTATGCCCTTTTACATCCGCCCGGGTCCTGTAACACTCCCGATTCCAAAACCCATAACACTTCTCTGTTATCAGTACCTGAAATCCGGATCATTCTAACCAGATACCATAGGAATATCCAAATAATGGCAGGGCAATCTCAAATGCATGAAGGTACTTATCGCCATTGCACCAGAAAAATTCCGGGACGAGGAGTTCTCTGAACCGATCGATGCACTGCAAAACGCAGGGATTGCATTTGATATCGCATCCACCCACAGGGGTACCTGTGTGGGGATGTTCGGGGCCAGGACTACCGCCACCCTATCGTTTGAGGAGGTCGATCCTGGTCAATATGATGGCCTGGTTATTGTTGGCGGGCCAGGTTCACAGGTCCACCTCTGGAATGATGAGATGCTTGTTCACCTGGCAAAATTTTTCCAGAAATCAGGAAAAGTTATCGCTGCAATCTGTCTTGCCCCGGTTGTTCTTGCCCGTGCGGGGGTCCTGAAAGGGAAAAAGGCCACATATTTTGAGAATCCAGCTTCCGATTTTGAGATGAAAAAAGGTGGTGCGATCATAATGAAGGCCCCTGTCGTCACGGATGGCCGGGTAATAACGGCAAACGGACCGTTGGCCGCAAAAGAGTTTGGAGCAGCAGTCGTGAACAACCTGACTGCGCCAGGCTGGTAATTCGTTACCGGTTATTTCACCAGGAATCCATGGCTAAACCAAGGCCCATTTTCCATTGTTGGGGACCAGGGGTAGACAGCATTCTAAAAGAGCGGGGTACCCGGCAACACTCAATAGTTTTATTGTGTACCGTCACACCTGTTCAGTACCGGCAAATTTCATTGACACCGGGAATCCATCCACAGGTGAGTTCCACCCATGCAACCGATTTCCCAAAAAAAGTTATTCTTGTTTGATGCCTGCATCATCGTAAGCACAATTACGGCAATCCTTATTACGTGGTGAAGCCTTTCCCTTGGGATTTATGATGTATTTCCCTTCTTTTACATCATCCCTCTCATGCTCCTTGCTTTTTCGCACCCAAAACTTGGCATTTATGGTACCGTCCTCCTGGGCTGGGTATATCTGGTCCTGGTCTTTCTTTTCGGATTACATGACGCCCAGGTATATACTACTGCCACCATCTGGTTCTATATCTTTGTCTCTCTCGGGGTCCTCATCTCGGCCTATTCAAAAGCGTACCGAAGGGAAGGAGAAAAAAATTGCGGGTTATATTATAATTCTCAGGCAGGGGCATTCA
>JAPKXR010000240.1 GCA_026394715.1 Methanomicrobiales archaeon
TTTTCGTTGTCTGCTTCATGGTAAAATAGTCCAGCTATCGCCCGGGTCTTCCCGTTCATGTGAATAGTTCATGGGCATGTCCGAACATCTCTGAAAATACCCTGCTCTGGACACAGGTGATGAAAGGCAGCGTAATAATGACTGCCATACGGTTCCCGTCCTGCGTGTAGATGAGCATCGATTCCTGGTCATCGGCAATAAGGATACACTCAAGTTGAAAGATTGCACCTTCGCGACTGATTGGTACGGAAAATACTTTTTCGAAAATATTCTCACCGAAAACGGTCCCAACCTGCCCTGCCTCATAGTACCTGATGCCACCACGTATGTCAAGACCTCCTGCACTATCTTTAGGGAACAGGACACGTACCATGCGGTTCTGTGCAATTGACAGGAGCGGGCCATGGAATTTTTCAAGGGTCTCCTTATTGAAACAGAGGACAATGAGTGAACGGGTAACACCTTCAACAAGCCTCTCAAGGTTGCGCTGGATAGTCCAGTCACTATGAACGTACCAAATCGGTGAATAATTCTGCCGGGCATCCACCGACAACGCCTCAAGAGTCTTTACACTTTCAAAAGCCGCCGTATCGAGATCTTTTTTTAAGAAGGTTACCACAATATCCGGTCGGACTGCATGGTACATCAGCGGACTTCCCTGTCGTATCTCAATGAATCCCTTGGCATCAAGGGCATTCAGGACATCATACACCCTCGGACGTGGGACCCCGCTGATTTCATGGATGCTGCGGACATTTGCTTCACCGAGTCCGACAAGTGCTACGTAGATTTTAGCCTCGTATTCTTTGAGTCCGAGCTGGACAAGGTGTTCAACTGCTTGATCCATTTGTTACTCTTTAAGGGACAACATGATTAAATAGTTATCTGTCAAGCATAGTATATGACACAAACCGCAACCGAAATTGAAAATATCGCAATTGTCCGCAAATTTTTTGAAGTTGGCCCGTCACAAGGTGACCTTCCGGCAGCCGATGCAATTCTTGCACCTGGATTTTCCCTGCATACTCCGCTGCCAACACCCGGGCCCGGGATAGAGGCGATGAATAACGTCATTATAACCTGCCGGGCTGCATTTCACGGTCTTAACGTGACTATCGATGATATTATGGCGGACGGGGATAAGGTAACCGCCCGCTTCACGGCACGTGGCACGCACAAAGGAGAATTTATGGGCATTCCTCCAACGGGAAAAGCAATCGCCATGACAGGCATTGAGATTTTCCGGGTAAAGGAAGGGAAGATCGCCGAGCTATGGGGCGAGGTAAACCAAATGGGCCTGATGCAGCAGCTGGGTATTTTGCCGGTCCCGGCATAAGCAGGTAAAAACCGGAAAAGAGAAACTTCAATGGTATTTTCGCAGGTTCCCTCAGCAATAGGGTTCATATACGCCCTGGTTATGACGGGTATAATTGCCTACCTCTGGTATTCCGGACGATGGCGACAGAAAATCTCCTGGCTGCTTCTTGTTATTTCAGTTGCTCTTGGTTTTCTCATATTTTCACCGGTATTACCCCTGGCAGTTCCAGCAGCTGGTAATGGGTGATGGGGAGGGACCGGGAGGACCGCTCATTGTCGGTGTTACCGGGCCCTCTATTTTTTTATTGATGACCGGCCTTTTTTGAAGGTCCTTCTGTGGATATATCTGCCCTGTCGGCACCATACAGGAGATTGCCTCACATGCACCGGTTCCCAAAGTCAGCCTGCGGCCGAAGTGGGTGTTCATGGGAATAAGGGCGGTGTTCTTTGTCCTGTTTCCCGTGATGGCATTCGTATTTTCTGCCTCACTGCGGACATTGTTTGGCATTTCAGGATTTCTTTTACCTGTCCGTGACGGCAGGGACATCCCGTGTTCATTATCATATTGTTGCTGTCTATGACCTTGTATCGCCCGTTCTGCCATCTTATTTGTCCGTATGG
This sequence comes from Methanomicrobiales archaeon, assembly GCA_026394715.1. Classification (GTDB taxonomy): domain Archaea; phylum Halobacteriota; class Methanomicrobia; order Methanomicrobiales; family Methanospirillaceae; genus CAIKOD01. The sequence goes on from JAPKXR010000240.1 coordinate 1,939, forward strand.
GGTGCTGTTATCGCTCGGTGCATGGAGAGGCCGCGTTCAAAATACACCGGACCAGTGCCTGTATCGAATGTAAAAAATGTGAAACGGCGTGCCCGACGGATGAAGCAAAGCGGGATGATGGAAAAGCGGAATGTTACCTGTGTGGGAGGTACATGGATGTCAGTCCGGTCACTGGGGCGCTGGTGTATAAAGGTTGGGAAGGCAATCGGAGAAATTAATAGTAAAAACATCTAGATTAAGCCCTGATTCACAAAATGTAATAAAATAATCGCTTAACAAAAAGTGCCTCAGCCCGGATTTGAACCGGGGACAACCAGATCTTCAGTCTGGCGCTCTCCCAAACTGAGCTACTAAGGCGCGGGATTACATATTTGACGTAAAGACTATTAAATGATCTGTTTTCTGACAACCCAATGAAAAGATCCTATCCTTTTTTATATCTGCATGCTGGATTCTTTGAATGGTGGGTATCGGGTTCATGAAGTCTAACGAAGAGGAAATGCCGGAGATTGGCCTTGTCCGGGACAGGTCATCGCATATAATCCACCTGACACATAACGACCTTGATGCCGTCGGTGCCGATGCAATTCACCGCATAAAATTCGGAGAGTTGCTCTCCATTTTTTCATCAGTCGGGAAATTTCCACACCTGCTGAGCGCCATCGCAGATCTGCCGGGTAATGGTGACCTGATCAGCATCAGTGACCTCGGCTTTCCGCGTGGAGCAGAGAAAGCGGTTAAAAAACTGAAAAATAACAATTGGAACGTCGAATGGCGTGATCATCACCGCTGGACAGATGAAGAAGTCGCAACCGTGGAAAAAAATGTCGCCCTCCTTCATATTGATACGTCCAGGTGCGGGTGCGGGATCTGTGCCACAGACCTCCTGCCGGATGACCCTGTGGCACAGGAAATTGCACGGGTAGTCTGTGATTACGACCTGTGGAAGAATGAAGACCCGAGAGCGGCGGTGCTGGGCCTGGTCCTCCAGAGACGGAAAAATCTCATCCACGTGCGTGACTGCCTCAAAAACGGTGTTTTTACCGATCCCAAAATAGAGAGAGAGTACAACGATATCCGGACGGAAATGGACCAGATGATGGAGAAAAGCAGGCGGAAAGCGGTGATAATGAACGGTAAGTATACCATTGCATTTGTCCCGCTTTTCGGGTACCCGAGTGAGACCGCGGCCTACATCAGGAAAACCCTTGGGACCGACATCGAGGTGATCGTTTCCCGGGGCGGGAGGTTTTCTCTCCGGTCTGTCCCACCGATAAGTCACCTGGTTACGCGGGAGTACCGGGGTGGCGGCCACCCGCATGCGGCTGGCGGTAACTTCGATTTTACATGGAAAGACAGGATTTTATTCATCTTATTTGGAAAAAACTCCCATTTTAAAAAATTTGCAGAGGTTGCCGATTCATTCTGAACGGGGCTGGAAATCCGCCTCATGGACGATATTTTTCCAATATCCGGAACAATTTTCACGGCAGTAACCACCCGCTTTCACCTGGTCAATCTCCCAGTGTGCCAATATTTTTTCGAGGCCGGCATTTGTAGGGTCGATCAGTACAATGGTATCGACGGGATATTCCTCTTTGAGGCCTACGACCAGGTCGATTGCCGTGCCGGGTACCGCTACCATCCCCTGGTGTTCGAGGAGCATTTCAAGGCGTTCCTGGTTTGGATCAGATAAATAAAAGAGAATTTTTTTCCCGCACAATGCAGCAAGTTCCTCTTCCGTAACGTGATCGCAGATCAGGACATGACCGTTCGCCCCGGAATCCCGCATTTCACGCATCAGGCGGCGAAACCAGTAACACAGGTTCCGGGATACTTCTTCCGGATCGCCATAGTATTCATCGGTTACTCCAAGCCGGGCGGGACTGGGCATTGCGACCCAGAACGGATCTGATTTTTTAACAACCTCCCCGATATCCGTTTTAACCAGGCCGGGTTCAAGGCCCAGTTCTCCGACAATTTTCCCAGTGTCTATCCCTGCAAGGCATTCCCGGAGGCGTTCACGGTAGAATAGACCCCCGGCGCAGGGAACGTCAATTCCGGCCTCGCGCTGATAGAGCAACGGTTTTTGAAACCTGTACCGGGACAGGTCTCCACCAAGGCCCACCCTTGACTGGACCCAGCTGACCAGGTCCTCTTTCTCAAGGCTTGGGCCGGGCTCTGATCCGAGAGATTTGGTCGGGAATTTTATTTTTTTGCTCATTGTATCATCTTATTTATATCATCACTTCAAGAAATAGTGTGATGATCAGAAAACCACTACTGGTGACATGCGGACTCCCGTATACAAACGGCCCCTGCCACCTCGGGCACCTTCGTACCTATGTTCCGGCGGATTTTTATGTCCGATACCTACGAAGAGCGGGGGAGGAGGTCGTATTCATCTGTGGGTCAGACAATCACGGGACACCCGTCGTAGTAAGTGCGGAAGAGGCGGGTGTTTCACCCCGAAGCCTTGCCGAAAAATTTCATTTGCATTTGTTAGAGACATTCAGGCGTGTTAACGTCATTTTTGATCATTTTGGTATGACAGATGATCCGACGAACCACCGGCGGACCCAGGCAATAATGAATACATTGATCAATAATGGCTATATTTATTCAAAAGTAGTCCACCAGAGTTATTGCACGAAATGTAAGCGGTTCCTTCCTGACCGGTATGTCGAAGGCCTCTGTCCCCACTGCAGCACTCCTGCACGGGGTGATGAATGTGACCAGGGATGCGGCCGTCACCTGGAGCCGGGGGAAATAAAAGAGCCGACCTGCACCGTGTGTGGGACGAGGGCTGAATTCCGGGACCAGGAGCATTATTTCTTTAAACTGAGCGAGTTCAAAGCATTTCTCCTCTCGTACCTCGATACCGTTCACGGGACCTCCAATGCCCGCAATTATGCCCTTGGCTGGGTAACGGATGAGCTCCACGACTGGTGTGTCACGCGGACGCTCGACTGGGGAGTGAAATTTCCAGGGCGGGAAGACCTCGTGGTCTATGTCTGGGTCGATGCCCCCATCGGGTATATCTCGTTTACCGAAGAATGGGCGAAGAAACAGGGGAAAGACTGGAAAGACTACTGGTGCGGGGATACGCAGGTAACCCATTTCATCGGCGGGGACATCATCTACCACCATGGCATCTTCTGGCCGGCCCTGCTCAAAGGAGCAGGCTATGGCATCCCCCATTCCATCGTTGCGAGCGGCATGGTAAAAGTGGATGACCATAAGTTCTCAAAGTCACGGGGCTACGTGGTCTGGACAAACGAGGACTACCTTGATAAAGGCCTTTCACCCGATTATCTCCGGTATTACCTTCTTTCGTATACCAACCACACCAAAGAACTGAACTTTTCATGGAAGGTATTCCAGGAGCGGGTCAATAACGAACTGGTCAACACGCTCGGAAATTTCATCTACCGGACACTTTATTTCGCCCACAAGGAGTACGGGGGAATTCCATCGGGGCAAGCAGACACCCGGATAACCGATGAGATTACGAAATGCCTTACCACGGTCGATTCCGCAGTCCGCCAGTATGAATTTAAAAATGCGGTCGATGCGATGATGGGGCTTGCCGCATTTGGTAATATCTATATCCAGACAAACGCCCCGTGGAAATTGATAAAAACCGACACGGATGAAGCAGGGAAGGTCATCCGGAACTGCCTCCAGATCGTAAAAGCACTGGCACTGATCATCGAACCCGTAATGCCTGACAAGGCGGGAGCTATCTGGTCCATGCTCGGGTACAAGGACAACCTGGCGGACCACCCGGTGAGCGAGTCGGTCATTGGGCTGACGCCCGGAAAACTGGAACCGCCAAAGCCATTGTTTGAGAAGATCGATGATACTCTGTTGAACGAGCTGGATACCCTGCTGGCCAGCCGGGTCCTTGCCGCCGGAACACCAGTGGAAAAGATACCGGAGATCACCATTGAAGATTTTTCTGCACTGGATATCAGGACGGGAACAATTATCTCGGCAGAGGCCGTCCCGAAATCGAGTAAGCTTCTCAAACTCCAGGTGGATATCGGCACCGAGACACGGCAGATTGTCAGCGGGATCTCCCAGTTTTACAAACCTTGTGACCTGGTTGGAAAAACCGTGGTCGTGCTGGTGAACTTAAAGTCTGCAAAAATTTTTGGGATTGAGAGCAGGGGCATGGTCCTTGCGGCGGGCGACACGGCATCCCTTCTGAAACCGGAAACTCCGGTGGGACCCGGTACAAAAATCCGGTAACACATTTTTTTTCCGGGGTCCATTTGGACTAAATTTTTTAAAAATCTCATACACCCTGCTTATCAAGCAGTTGCAGCGCAGATCCCAGCGCCTCGCGGACATCTTCCGAGGGTTCCCGTACCAACGAAATTGTTATCGCCTCCTTCGCGGCGATGCCCCCGGTTTTTCCAAGGGCCGTTGCCGTACTCTTCCGTACAAACTCATTTTCATCCCCGAGCCTGGCAATGAGTGCCATTTCAGCCGTCCCGGACCCCGTTGCACCTATTGCCTTTGCGGCCATGTACCGTACATGATCTTTTGGGTCATCAAGCGCGGCGATCAAAGAAGGGACTCCTTTTTTTGACCCGGTTATGCCAAGCGCCTCTGCAGCACGGTACCGTATTTTCCAGTCAGGGTCATCCATGAGAAGTACCAGGGAGTCCACGCTGGGGTCACCTATCATTCCAAGTGCTTCGGCTGCCCGGGCCCGTACTTTTTTATCGGGGTCCCGGAGGGCATGCAGGAGGGGACCGATCCCTTCAGCCCCACCTGATTGTCCGAGGAGCAATGCTGCATATTGCCGGACCTGCGGGTCATTTCCCGGCTGTATACCCTTTGCGATCTCCACCCGGGCATTCTCAATATTTTTTTCATCCCGTAACTTCGCATTATTGGTTATTTTCTCTGTCATATCGTTCAAATTCTCCCTTTTGATCAGGCCGGTAATACGTTTTAATTAATTGGTGATGACGGGAAGATAAATGAAACGATTTTCGCTCTGCCTGGAAGAGACGGACAGGTACACCGCCGCCACGCCACTTATAGAGATGAGAATAGGAATTCAGGGAATTATTTTTCTTGCATTTCTGGTGGATGTAATCGTTAACCTTCTCCGTCTCTCCCCGAGGACAAACCAGTAGTTGGGGTTTGATTGATTTTCGTTTACCGAAAAAGACCAATCCCCGTGAACATCCCCCAATCTCTGTCATGACTCCAATCGGGCAGGGGGGATTGTCAAAAAACTGTGTCCTTAATCTTTTGGATCGCTGTCATTTTTAACGAGAACAAAAATTCAACGTGCCTTCATTTTTAAAAACGAGCAAAAATTATCCGGTTTGATTGAGATAATTGGTAATCAGAGTATTGGCAGGTTGTGTATAGCATTATGTAGTTTATAATTCAATGGACGGCAAATGACCAGGATGTGCACAACAAAGGTCCCATAAGGGTTCCATCGCGGGATTAGACGGGATAGTAAAGAGAATTTGGGCAGGGAGGAGAGGCCCGGAGTATGCCCGAAG
>JAPKXR010000368.1 GCA_026394715.1 Methanomicrobiales archaeon
TCCCCCGCGTATCGTACCATGATCCGTTATCGCAATGCAGGTAAGCCCGACCTTTTTTGCCCGTTTTACAATACGCTACGGTGACATCAGCGAATCATGCGAGTATTTTGAATGTATATGGAAATCAGCGATGAGGTCGTCCATGAGGTCTCCAGAACCGTTTCTGTTTTACACGAAGTAAAAACTCTGCAAAAGTCATGCCAACCTGAATAACAGTTGGTACCGGATCATGAATGTCAATGTCGTACTGCATTGTCCGATCCCCAAAGTCCCGGATGAATTGCGAAAGCATACACGGATTGGTCATTAGGTGAAACACATCTGCCGGGAAAAGCCAGCGGTACTTCACACTTGTCTTGAATTGGCAGACAGGTTCAATATCCCCGTCCAATGCCATCCGGCAGGCAAGATACGGGAAATCAACACCGGATGCAATGGACAAACCAAGCGATCCCCAGAACTTGGGATTGATCTCCATAAGCACAAATTCACCAGTTTTTTGGTCTTTCTTGAATTCTACCATCGCAACACCATGCCAGTTCAAGCTGTCAAGAATGCGCAACCCGGCATCCCGTAATGCCGGATTGTACACGCTCTCAGCTACCGCACTTGGCCCGCCCGTAACCGGATATTCACGAATCCGTTTATGCATGAAAATCGCACGAGCCTTTCCGTGATTATACAGTGCAAAAAAACCGTACCCTTCACCGGTAATATATTCCTGGATAACCGGTGAATACCGGGCGATCATCCGGTATTTTTCTGATAATTCATCAGGATAGTTGGCATACCGGACAAACCCGGATTCTTCGGATCCTTTGATCACGGCAGGATAGGAAACCTCGTGTGCAATTGCGTCTGCATCGGACTCTGTTTTGGGATACCAGGTTTTTGGAATGCGTACACCGATTTTTTCTGCGTACTGGATGGTACGATCCTTACTTCCGGCAATGCCAAGGGAGAGATCATCTGCAAGTGGAATTTTTACGAACTTTTCCAGTTCTTCCCGAATCCGGGACACCTGCATCACTGCAGCAAAACTGATGGGAAGCAGGACGTCAAACTGATTTTTTTTGACATACTCAAGCAGGAAATCTGCAAACCGGGGATTCTTCTCAGGATCGGGAGCGATCACATGGTGTTGACAGTATTTCGAATAAAATGAGATACTGATTGGAAGATCTGAAAGAACGGTAACATCAAAGCCTCTTTTTCCAAGCGAGCGTACCGCTGCAAGGGTATGCTTGAAATTTCCATCAGTCAGCAAAACTATCAACGTAGTATCACTGATAATTCTGGTTGAACACACTTGATGTCAATGTAGTTATCTCCCGGCATATAGTCCCCATCAATATGTGAAATCGAAGATGGATTAATATGAAGCCGTATTCGCAGGGGGGGCTCTTGAGAGATTTTCAGATTCTGAATGATGATAGTGATTTTTCTCTTATCTTGGAATAATGTAATGCTCGTTTTTCTTCGAGCCTCAAACCATGCCACCACCTTCCCCGCAGTAGTCACCCACGCACCATCGGCAAGCGCCCGCTTCACCAGCTCCGTATACATCCCCGACCAGTCGCGGGGCGGTGTCAGGTTTTCATAATGCCAAAGTATTGTAATCGCTCCGCCGTATCTCTTGGAATAATCAAAGATATGATTGCACTGTATGCGTGCCGCTGGTTCGTCAAGATGCAGGCACGGTGTTTTTTCCCAGCCCTGATCAGCAGGTGCCCAGCAAAATTTTTCAAAGAGCCCGATATCCTGGATGTGGAGGGGGAGTTCCAGAAGTTTTGAGATCCCCGCCGGACGATAAACTTGCAGGGTTCCGGAACGGAAACCGGCATCGTCATTGTACCCGAAGGTTGTGTCGTAGGAGTATCCTGCATCGTCAAGATATTTCCAGCTTTTTTTATCAAACAGGAGCCAGTGGGTCCGGTTGCCGGCAGTCTTCATACCAAGAACTGCCATCTCACATTTTCCCTGCTCTGAATCAGTCCAGTTATCGATCCCATGAACCCCAATTTCCCAGCCGTGATGAGCAAGTTCATGAAGAATATCCTTGTTTATATCGTAACCAACCGCCCGGTATAGGTGCGCCCGCATGCCCGGATCATCCTTTCTTGGCACAAAAAAGAATGTTGAGCGGACACCCAGCTGATATTCCAATGTTTTCCAGCGTTCAAAGAGCACCCACGGATCGTTTCCTATTCCGCACCGTGCAAGGAGCAGCTGAAACCCTGCGTGGATATTGCCGTGAGTGAAGCACTGGAATGCCGCATACCCTGCGGTAACAAACCGGCATTCCCTTACAGAGGTGACATCCACGTCATGAGTAAGTGCCACAAGATATGGATGCCCCCACGGTGCGGGAGGAATTTCCACAATA
>JAPKXR010000320.1 GCA_026394715.1 Methanomicrobiales archaeon
ACTGGTGCAATCACCGTATCGAGGGCTTCGTTGACACCCTGTGCAAGTTCCTGGTAGACCCCCTGCAGATTTTTCGCCGTGCAGCGGGCCTCAATATCGCCGGTTTTCAGGGTCTGTGTTGTACCACCCAAATCCCCTTGGAGGTTATTGAGGGCGCCAAGGCATTGGACGAATGCGGGGACCAGCTTGTCGTTCTCTGAACGCCGCCCAACTTCTTTATACTCTTCATATTCGCTGAGATCGCCCTCACCAATTTTTATAACACTACCTGTTACATGGAGCACTCGTTCCCGGACCAGGTTGACTCCAACTGCTGCATCAGCGGCAAGCCCCTCGTAATGCCCCTCAATTTTCATGGTGTGGTCATTTGCCGCCATCCTGGTAAGGACCGGTACGGCCTCCCCGAGAAAATTGTTCACATTGATAAACTGGGTCCTTATTTCATCCTGCGCATCAGAATCTCCGTTAAATGCATTCTGCAGCAGGAGTTCCATCTCGTTTGTATTCACGGTAATATCATCCCCTTTTAGTCCAACTGTCTCTTGTTCACGTTTCGGTTTCTTCATGTTCCGGGCTGTTCCGGACCTCGGCCTTGGCCTTTTGGTTTCCTGGTTTCTGTCAGAATCTGCCATTTACATAATCCCCCTTGCACCAACCCCGGGTATGGTGCTCATCTGTTCACCTGCGGACAGGTGTGTACCATCCGGTCCCCGATAGGCCCACTGAAAAATGTCCGGTTAAACCGGAACGGCTGGTGCACACCAAACCCAAAACAAACGTCTGTCAAATTCTATACCCCCTCCGGGTCTGCAGAACTACCTGTTTTTTCGGATGGCCCGGGAGCAGGATTGCGGGAATTGTCAATAGGTCCGGGATCCTGGCTGGCCCCGGGTCCTGGTACGAGGTGGTGGTCGCCAAGGAAGTAGGCTAACATTACCATACCTGCTGAAACGAGAAACAGGAATATACTGACCCAGACCATTTCCTCCTGAACAAGGAGGAACGTCGCCCAGAGAATTGCCACAAGGCAGATAAGATAGAAGAAAAACCCTGTCCTTAATTTTATATTGTGGATAAACAGGAACATACCGCTGCCGGCAGCAATAATAACCAGGGCAAAACTTAACCAGACCATCTCCTCCCGGACAAGGAGGAACGTCGCCCAGAGAATTGCCACAAGGCAGATAAGATAGAATAAAATCCATGTCCTGGGGGAGAGGTCCTCCCCCCCGGTGTCAGTACCAGTTACAGCCACCGGCGGGGCATTTACTGAAGATCCACTGGCTTTTTTCATGACTCCCTACCTTTTTTCGAATGACGGAACCACACGGTCCTGTTGCCCGGGTGATCATGTCCCTGCCACGTCCCGCATCAGGGAGGTGTAACTATGAATTTACCTAAGTACCGATAAACATGGACATACACCTCGCGTTAACGCAAAGCGCAAGCAAAAGTTAAACCTTGTCCAGCGGGTTGTACATGTAGGAATGACAGCAAAAAAAATCCCTGACGAGATCTCCAGTATTCGTGCTTTATTAGCAGAAAATCCGGAAGGAATGACGATAATAAGTATTTCAGAACTGCTTGGCCTGAATCGCAATTCTGCTGCAGCTAACTTAAAACTACTCCGGATGCAGGGCAGGGTCACCCTCAAGCAGGTCGGGCCTGCCAAAATCTATTGTCTTGCAAACAAATTACCGGTTGAAGCGGTGCTGAAACTCTCAAACAACGGGGTCCTCGTATTTTGTAAAGGGGAGACGGTTGTCGATAGCAATGAACCGTTCCGGGAACTCCTGCAAGTTGCAACACAGGACCTCATCGGGAAAACTACCGGACAACTGCCTTTTTTCGTTGGAGCACACCCTGAATTACCCCGGTTAATCCGTGACGGCCTGAAAGGTAAAGAGAGCAGGATTTCTGCGGAACTGGTGCTCACCGATCGTTCCCAGCCATGCACGTTAACCATTCAACCCGTCTTTTTCGAGAGCGGGGACCCGGGTGTCGCCCTCATTGCCGACATTTCGGCAGGTACCAGGTATTATAATCATACGGATGACGGCGCAGAAGATTCGTATAACGAACTGGACATGACAGAATATATCTGCAGGTTCACACCGGACGGCACGTTCACCTATGTCAACCGGGCTTACAGTGACCTTCTGCACAAAGCCAAAGCCGATCTTATCGGTAACAGGTGGCGGCCGACGGTCCCTGAAAGTGAGTACAAAAAGATCAAAAAATGCCTCATCTCACTGGACTCCGCCCACCCCGTGGCATCACTGGAGTTCAAAACGATCACGTCCCGGGGGGATTCCCGCTGGCAGCGCTGGAAATTCAGGATATTGCCTGACCGGCACGGGCAGTCCGAAGAGTACATGGGTACCGGTATTGACATCACCGGAATTAAAAAATTAGAAGAGCAGGACAGGAAGAGAACGGAAGAGAGAGAAAGTCTGATACGGGAGCGCAAGGCTGAATTCCAGGACTTAAACCGACAGATCTATGATGAGATTGCCAGCCACGAGAAAACCCATTTCCAACTTCAGTTCACCCAGTTTGCCATGGACAAAGCCTCGTACATGATCACGTGGATCAATCGCGAAGGCCGGTTTATGTATATTAACAGGGAAGCCCAGGAGGTGCTGGGGTACCGGTACCGC
>JAPKXR010000285.1 GCA_026394715.1 Methanomicrobiales archaeon
TGCCTGACCCCTGACTCGTACACCCAGCGTCTCGACCTGTTTCTGGAACGTACCGTCCGGGTTCTGGTAGTCAATGACAAGGTTTATCGGGTTGATCCCCTGTGTGGACTTTTTATCAGACGAAAATTCCATGTCAAGGATTTTTAGTTCTCCCGGCCCCAGTTTTTCGATATGATAGGTACCGGGGGTCTTTGATGTGATCGAGAGGGTTGATGAATTGACGATAACCTGGATATTACTTGCCGAAAGTTGTCCATTATTGGCCAGCACCACTGTTGCGTTGAAATCATTCCCAGGGATAACACTTGCTGGCAGCTTTTTGTCGACGGTAATCTGAGGGCGTTTCTGGATCTGGACTTCACTATTTACATTTATTGGGATGGGGAATTTCAGACTCTTTGCATTGGATACACGTATCCACACTTCCGGGAAATAGACTCCGGGCTGGCCAGGAGCCCTGATGAGGAATGTCAGTGGTATTGATTGCCCGGGCCCGAGCTCACCAACCCTGTTATAGGCCCCGCCAAGGACTTCGATACCATTCCCGACCATTGTGACGCTGTCAATCGGGGCATTAATATCCACACTGGTGGTCGTCGCTGAATTACTTCCTGCTGTGCCGCTGGTATAGGACTGGGATAACGTTGCCCTCTCTGCAGTATTCTTGACAGTCACCGAAACAATACCTTGCTCACCGGGCAAGAGAACTGAAGGGATGACTTTGTAATCAGAGATGATTACGGATGGCTCGCTTGCCATTACCGGCGTTAGACAAATGAATAGGAAAAAAATCAGCACCGCCGTCAGCAGGCTGGCGTTGATCAGGGTCGACCTCATGATTGGTACTATTTACTCAACAGTCAATAATTGTATCGGGATTTAGATCAACCTGGTAAAAATTCCTCCCTTTTTCCGCCCCTTTATAACAAAAATACGGGGGCATCATCATTGTGCCGGCCCTTGTTACCCCCCTTCCCGGAGGTGCCCGGATTTTTAGTTCCTACCGCCCGCATTTTCGGCAGTTCCTCAAAAAAACGTATTCCCAGCCAAATTTTCAAATAACCCCGGTACATCCGTTTTTTACCCGGATCCGAGCCCATAATGGGGCAGGCTAATTACATCCCCCCTGTAACAGACACATTGGTATAACCTGAAACGGGAACGTTAGCCCGCCTTGGAATTTTTGCAGGAATTTGCAATATTAACCAGTTGTCCATGATAGTTATCTTTCAATACCCCGCTGTACCATCGCGTTTGCCCTGCGAAACCTGGTCCTGGTTGAGCATGTACTTTTCGATAACTCCTGCAAGCTCAAGCAGATGGGCCTTCATGTTCTCCCCTTCCGGGAGGTCAATGACCGGGACACCCGTCCGATCGGCGACCTCCATCGTCGGGTCATAAGGAAAAGCAAATATTGTGCTGACCCCGGCCTCAGCCAGCCGTTTCGCAATCAGCCCCGGGTCGTCACCGGATCTCAATTTATTAATCACCCCGAAGAGTCTTGGAATTCCAAGGTCATTTGCCATTTTCGCGATCTGGAATGCTGTTTCGACTGATTTTACACCGGGCTCTACAATGACCAGAAGCGCCTGGGCAGACCTGGTTGTCCCACGTCCAAGATGCTCCACTCCCGCCTCCATATCCATCATCAGAATATCCGCCTCGCCAGAAAGGTGTGAAACGACTCTTTTTGCAAGGGTGTTTGCCGGGCAGTTACAACCCCCACCCCCGGTCCTGATCGCCCCAAGGACAAGGAG
>JAPKXR010000267.1 GCA_026394715.1 Methanomicrobiales archaeon
ATCCATGATGCACAGGCCAGGGCGGAAAGCGGGTCTGACTTACAACGCCTCCTTTCCGAGGACCACCGGTATGTCTTCACCCTGATCCAGAAATTCAGGTCTGACCCGTTCACACCCTATCCCCTCCTCACCACAAGGGACGATATCATCGTTATCGCGGATGAGGCCCACCGGACTCAATACGATGCCCTTGCCCTCAATATGCGGACGGCACTCCCGAACGCGGCGTTTATCGCTTTCACCGGCACCCCGTTGATCACCACCGAGGAGAAGACCCGGGAAGTGTTCGGGGAATATGTCAGTATCTACACGTACCGGCAGTCTACCGAGGACAAGGCCACCGTCCCCCTCTACTACGAGAACCGGATCCCCGAACTCCAGGTCACCAACGAGAATCTCAATGCAGAAATGGAACGGGTAATCGACGACGCAGTGCTCAACCCATCAGAGGAGGCAAGACTTGAACGGGAATTCGCCCGGGAGTATCATCTCATTACCCGGAACGAACGGCTGGACCGGGTGGCAGAAGATATTGTCTCCCACTTCACCAGTCGTGGCTGGCAGGGGAAAGGCATGGTCGTCTGCATTGATAAGGCGACCGCAGTCCGGATGTACGACAAGGTCACGAAATATTGGGGTATCGAACAGGGCAGGCTCAAAGCGGAAAAATCCACGGTAGCCGGCGAAGAACTTGTCCTTCTCAACGAGAAAATCGACCTGATGGAATGGACCGATATGGGTGTCGTCGTCTCCCAGTCACAGAATGAGATCGAGGACCTCCGAATGAAAGGGATCGAGATCCTGCCTCACCGGAAACGGATGGTAAACGAAGACCTGGCTGAGAAATTCAAAGATCCAAAAGACCCCTTCCGCCTCGTCTTTGTCTGTGCCATGTGGCTTACCGGGTTTGATGCGCCCGCCTGCTCGACGATTTACCTCGATAAGCCAATGAAAAACCACACCCTTATGCAGACCATCGCCCGGGCAAACAGGGTCTTCGGTGAGAAAGTCAACGGGCTGATTGTGGACTATTACGGGGTATTCAAAGACCTCCAGCGGGCACTTGCCATCTATGCTCCCGGGCTTGGTACCAGTGATGCAATGCCGGTGCAGGACAAGCAGGCACTGGTAAACAATTTGAAAACCGTCATCGATGATACCACTGCCTTCTGTACAGTAAAAGGGATCGACGTCAACAAGATTATAGAGGCCGGTAAATTTGAAAAAGTAAAACTTATTGATGATGCCGTCGAGGCAATTCTCGCTGATGATGAATCTAAACAGAAATTCCTCGGACTTGTTGCAATAATCACACGCCTTTTCAGGGCGATTAAACCGGACCCGGTTGTGAACGACCTGCTCCCGGTCTGTACATTATACCTCGTCCTGGCGATGAAGATTAAATCTCTTGACCCTGCCGTTGATATTACCCGCCTTATGGCATCTATCGAGGAACTCCTTGACCGGTCGATTGCCTCCGAGGGATACGTCATCAAGGCGCCAACCATCCTCGACCTGAGCCAGGTCAACCTTGATGTCCTCGCTGGGAAGCTGAAAAAACAAAATAAACGGACTGAAGCAGAACGGCTCCGGAAGCTTCTGGAACAGAGGGTTCGGAAGATGGTGGAAACCAACCGTACACGGATCGATTTCCTTGAGCGGCTG
>JAPKXR010000008.1 GCA_026394715.1 Methanomicrobiales archaeon
ACCGATCAGCCGGTTCTCGAAGAGAATGCACGACAACTCTATTTTACGCAGGGAGAGGATGCAGCCCGTGCGTACCTTACAGGGTACAGTACGGCAAATGCCCAGGCGAACCTGAATGACTGGTGGAAACTTTCCGATCAGCTGGTAGTGAAATACAGCAACATGATGGTAAGCGACTTTGCCAATGGAACAACCGCCCTTCCCGGCTACCCTGACACGTGGCTGCAGGACAACGAATACCAGTACGGCCCGCGGATTTACGAAGCGAAAGATCTGCAGAAAGTTGTCGGCCTTGCCTACGTGAACATGACCGTAGATACGACGCCGGGCAATGAACTCAATATTATCCGGCAGACCCAGCGGACAAACGTAACCGAGCGTATTATCGAATTCCTTAAAGGACGGTTCCCCGGATCTGCCCAGAACCTCACTCAACGGATCATGAAGACCGGTTAATCCAATTTTTTCCCTGACTTTTTTTGTTCCCTCCGAACCGCATGAACTCCGGAAATGACCGTGCTCGCCAGGAAAAAGGGACTCTTGAGTAATTGTTTCTTTGCCGGGTAAGCGACGTTCCTGTTGGGTAGAGTGTTTTTATTTTTTCTTAAAGCAATAAGGTGGGAAGATACCAACTCCCGTTGCGATCGCGTGAGTTGAGTCCCCTTCCGTACTGTGCCTGAGTCGAGCCCCGTCCCATACACCGGTCTGGGTGAGACCTTGCCGGAAATTTCCCGGTCAGCCCAAGGCACGGAATGCCTTCACACCCAATCCAGATTAATGGGAGCTGATGCGGATAATTACTTCAGGGAATCAGGACTGCAAGGATGTTGCATGGACGGGGATTATCTGGCCCGGCAAAAATGCACGGTTACCCGTGACGATCCCACCCTAATGTCTCCTGTTTTACATAGGTTCCGGCAGGATTCATTCGGACCCGGACATCGATTACGTTATCGACCTCTAACTTGATCCGCTCTTCGAGATCGGATGCGATCCGGTATGCATCGTTGATCGTCATCTCCGGATCGGTTTCAATTGTTATCTCAACCGAGATTGCTCCCCCGAAAGACCGGACCCGCTGTTCGGATACGAAAATTACCTCAGGCGTCTCCTCTGCGATCTGTTCGATGAGGTTCATTACCTGCAGCGAAGGGCTTGCATCGATGAGCTCCTTTGCTGCCTGCACGACCTCGTTCACGCTGTAGACAAGGAGTGCCAGCCCGACAAGCACGGTCAGGACAGTCTGGATGATCATAACCGATGGCGCAATGACTAAAAAAAATCCACTGATAATGAGGATCCCTGCACTGGCAATATCCAGCCGGATGACCATGGAATCCAGCATCAGGAGCCGGCTCCTGATCTTTTTCCCCACGTTCCAGGTATAGCGGGCGAGGAGTGCGAGAATGACGACGATAACAACGGAAAAGACAACCGTTATCATGCCGTATTCCATGGGCAGCTGTTCCGACGCGTTTGTCACGGTCTGGTAAATAATATAAATTACAAACCCGGTAATCCCCAGAGCGAAAAAGAGCAGGGAAATTGTCTCTATCCGACGATAGCCAAAGTTCATCTTCAAGTCCGCTTTTTTAGAGCCGACACAAATTGTAAAAAGCATGATCAGGTCGGGAACCAGCCAGACAAGGTTGCCGGCTCCTTCGATCAGGAACAGGTTGTTGCGACTGAAGACCCAGAAAATAAGTTCGGCAAACCCGATGAGGACCGTGACTGCCATGGAGAGCATCAGGGTGCGTGAGGCCAGCTGCAACCGCTGCCCCTCCAGTAGACGATCCGCGGATATCTCGGAAACATGTTTCCCATGCAGGCCAAAAACCATAGTATCGTAGTAAAATTTCTACCGGTGTATATGGAAAGATGTTCAGATATATCTGCGGTTTATATTCAGGAGATGCTCTGTGCCTAAAGCCCCCTCATACGATCCTTCTATACCGTGCCCCCCGTCCCAGCTGCAACGGTCATCCTGAGGAGTGCAAGTCACCTCAGGTCCCGCGCCACCCTGCCGGTCCTGTGCGGGGAGATTGGGGGGTATCTCCACCCAAGGGAGAAGACTTATAGGGGGTTACGGATACGGGTTGGGGAAATACTTCGCCATAAAAAAAGCCAGGCCCCGACCGGATATCCCCGGCACACAGGGAAAATTACCAGAATAAAAAAAATTGATTAATGCTGGACGCAGAAGTATCCGAGGTGCTGCTGGTATTTCGCGAAGAGCTCGCAGCCCACACAGTAGCAGCCAAGATCTTTCCTTGGCTGGGCTGATGACATTCCGCGTGCGCAGAAGAGTTCGTCCGGTTGATATTTTTCAAGGGAATGACGCTTGTAGTTCGGGCATATTTTGCAGTATT
>JAPKXR010000178.1 GCA_026394715.1 Methanomicrobiales archaeon
AACTGGTTGATCATGACGGCAATCGCATCCGGCGGTAGAATATAGTCCACTGACCCGGTGGCGATGGCCGCGAGTGGCATACTCCTGATGGCACAGGTCCCGGGGTCCTGGACCACCGTAACACCACCGTTTTTTTTTATATGGTCGGTCCCTTTCGCACCATCCACTCCCATTCCGGTGAGCAGAATACTCATGCACCTGCCACCTAATCCAGGAAGCAGCGATCTCATGGTACTATCGATGGACGGTCTGACCCCGTTGACTTTTTCGGCGTCAGAGAAGGAAAACACCCGGTTGTTCCTTAACATAAGGTGCCGCCCGGCTGGTGCGAGGTATATCGTCCCGCTACAGGCTGAGTCCCCATCAGACGGGATAACGACAGGCGCTCCGCACGCCTCGTGTATATGGACGCCAAGCAGGGGCACAAATGAATGGGAAAGGTGCTGGACGATGATGATGGCAGCAGCAGGCACCCGTACCACCCGGGAGAAGATCTCTTCAAGGACCTGTGGCCCTCCTGTCGAGGACCCGATAATGATAATCGGGCAGGGACCCCCTGCCTGCATGATGGGACCCGTAACGCTCATCCTCTCAGGTATTTACTGTACAGCCGGACCTTGCTGACCAGTTCTTCGGGTTCAAACGGCTTGGTAATATAGTCAAAGACGTACTCCTGGAGGCCATTCATTTTCTCGTCCGGTGAATCTCTGGCGGTCAGCATCGCAATAAGAACGTTTCCTCCCAGCCCCCCGCTGTGAATAGCACGGATCGTATCCCACCCGTCCATTTCAGGCATCATGATATCAAGCAGGATGACCCCGGAAAACCCCTGCTTCAGGAGAAGGACACATTCATCACCACTCTCCGCCATTTCTACCGGAAAACCCGCGTCGTTGAGTACGGTCTTCACTGCCACCAGGATATGCCGGTCGTCATCGACAACCATCACCCGTTCTGTTGTAGCCAGATTACCAGAAGCAGGGATATCGTTGCCGGGAGTCACTCTCATGTACACCCCTTCTTATCCGATTGGTGATAAAGATTCCCAGGGGAAGTCCGGCAACAAAGGTTGTGGTGGGTAATGCCATTTTTCCCGATCAGGACCGCCTGGGAAGGGTAACGGTGAACGTTGAGCCACAGCATTTTCCCGGGCTTTCTGCTTTAACAGATCCCCCGTACAGGTGGGCAATGCGGCTCACGATGGAGAGGCCAAGACCTGACGAGTCGCGCTGGTGCCGTGACGTATCAGCCTTATAAAATACATCAAATATACGGACCGTCTCTTCAGGGGTCAGGCCGATCCCGGTATCAGTGACAGAGATCGCGATAAATTCTTCAGTCACGCAGGAAGAGATGGTGACCGTTCCCCCGTCCGGCGAATACCTGATCGCGTTACCGATGAGGTTATCGAGGAGGCTCTCGAGGTGGAGTGGTATAATCCATATCCTGGTATCAGGACTGACGGTATTTTCAATGGTACTTCCCTGCTTTTGCGCCATCCAGGTATGCATTGCAATTGCTTTTTCTACCTCGGCTGCCAGTACCAATTCCCTGGCATCAACCGCGGTATAGAGGGTATTGAGCTTTGCAAGGGTGAGAATATCCGTGATGAGATGTTTCATCGCCGCTGCATCACTCATCACCATGGCAAGGAGTTCGCGGAGCTCGGGGTCCTGTTCCTTATTAAGAATGTGGGGGAGCAGTGCGATGATCGGTGTGAGCGGCGTCTTGAGGTCATGGCCGGCCTGGGCGATAAACTCATCTTTCTGGCGGAGGAGCTGTTCCACCTGGTCAGTCCTCTCCCTGACCTGCCGGTCGAGTTTTTTCAGTTCCGTAATATCACGGAGGGACACCACACTCTTTTGTGTACCTGGGATTAATGTAACGGTCAGGGCGGCATCCCGTAACTCGCCGTTTTTATGGACAAACCGGAATTCATAATCACTGGGCGCGGCACCAGGACCGTTCCGCCTGGCCCTGTGGAATTTTTGCATCTTCCCAAGGTCTTCTTCTGCAACCAGGGTCTGCCATTTCACCAGGCCTTCAATCTCTTCCTTTGAATATCCCCAGATTTTTTCCATCTCTTCATTGATATGTGATATTATTGAGTCTTCTTCAACGAAAACCATCGCAGTCCCGGTATTTTCAAAGATCGTCTGGTACAGTGCTTCTGCCTGTTTCCGACCTGTGATATCCAGCAGGGACGCGATACTCTTCTTCGTTCCGGGAATGATATCCACGGACAGGTAAATATTACGGATATCCCCGGTTTTTGTAACAAAACGGAATTCATAACTGGTAAGCGCCTTCTGTAAGTCCTGCCTGCGCATCTGGTGCTGTACACGCATCCGCCCCAGGTCTTCCGGGACTACAAATTCCGTCCAGCTCTTCTTTCCTTCAATCTCGTCTTTGGAAAAACCGCTGAGTTGTGCGAACCCGAAATTTGCCAGTTCAATAATAGCGTTCTCGCCCAGAACAACGGTTGCATTGCCGGTATTTTCAAAAACTGTGCGGTATTTTCCCTCACTTTCCCTCATTGCCGTCTCCGCCTGTTTCAGCCCGGTGATATCAACAATGGAGGCGACACTCTGGGCGGTTCCGGGAATCAAGCCGATATTATTCAGGCAATGCCTGATTTCACCATACCGATCGACAAACCGGAATTCGTAGACACCTGGTGCACCCGACGGGCCATTACGACGGTCATGGTGGTACCGTTTCATCCGTTCCAGGTCCTCCCGGGTTACAAATTCAGTCCAGCTTTTCTTCCCTTCGATTTCATCGATGGAAAAGCCGGATAATTTGGCAAATCCCGAGTTAGCCAGGGTAATTGTCATATCACTGCCAATAATAATCGTCGCGGCCCCGGTCGTTTCAAAAATAGCCCGGTACAGGTTCCGTGATTTTTCGAGGGCAATTTCTACCATTTTTCGGTCGGTGATGTCGCGGATCGACTCAATCGCCCCGACTACCTCGCCAGAGGAATTTGTAAACAGGACCGACTTCCCCCAGAGACAGACATCTTTTCCACCCACGTGGGCCCGGTCGGTCTCTGCCGTAAGGGCATCGCCGTTCTTTTGCACCGCCGAGTAATTATTTAACACCCCGGGATCCTGCATCATGACAAGATCGATCAGTATTGGGCGACGTTCACCATAGAAAGGAATTGCGTACTCATAGTTACCTTTCCCGAGCATGGCTTCCGCCCTGACACCCGTCATTTCTTCGATTGCCCGGTTCCATGCAATCACCCGGCCCTCATCATCGATTGCAAACGTGGCATCGGGTAGGAAATCGATGATATCTGCCAGTCGCCGTTCTGTCTCGCGGAGTACCTCTTCCACCTGTTTGCGGTCGGTGATGTCCCTGCCTTCAGGAATGAGATAGAGTATCCGGCCGGTGTCGTCAGTGACCGGTGTTAATGAAAAATCTATCGCATGGAAACTTCCATCGATTGCGGGATGACTGGCCTCGAAGCGTATGAACAATCCCTGCGCCGCTGAGATCACGGCGGATTTCAGTTTCTCCTGGAGTTCCGGTGAATGTGCCCACCAGGGTGTTTCCCAGAAGGGTTTACCGATGACCTCATCCCTGGTAATGCCCAGGGATGAAATAGCGCTCTGGTTTGCATCGATAAGTGTACCATCCAGCGTCATCAGGCCGATAAACTGGAAGGTCTGGTTGAAGATTGCACGGAATTTCTGTTCGCTCACGCGGAGTGCGTCCTCCGCCTGTCTGCGCTCGGTAAGATCCGTCGCGATGCTCAGCAATACCTTCCTGCCACCCCAGTCCACAATTTTTCCGTTTACATGGAGAGAGAATATGGAACCGTCTTTCCGGAAATGCTGCACTTCAAACTCAGCCACTCCCGATTCAAGGATCTGCTGTACATGTTTTGCAATTAACTGCTCGCTCTCCGGCACATCGATCTCATGGAGGTTCTTTGCCAGATACTCCTCGCGTGTATACCCATGAAGCCGGAACGTCTCCTCGTTGGCATAGAGGAAGTTCCCGCGCAAGTCATGAATCGTGATGGATGCCGGGGCATCGTCGGAGATCCGGGCAAGGACCCTTACGAAATCCTCTGCCCGCTTACGCTCGGTGATATCTCTGACGAAAGCGCAATACCCGAAAAAAGATCCCGATCTATCAGCCACCCGATATGTCTGGACCTCAATCGGGAAGGTTGTCCCATCTTTCCTTACATATTCCTTTTCATAAAGATCAGAATAGCCGCGGACATTGACCTGGTCCGAAAGGATACCGCACTCCATTTCATGCCATTGGGACGGCGTGATATCCTCATAACCCAGAAGTGCAACCTCCTCAAATGTGTACCCGAGCATATTCAAAAATTGCCTGTTACAACTCGTGATCCTGCCTTCTTTATCCACGGTTGCATATCCGTCCCTTGAATTTTCGTACAATTCCCTGTAGCGTCCCTCGCTCTCCCGCAGCGCCTCCTCCGCCTGTTTGCGCCCGGTAATATTGATCCCGACACCTACGAAGAAATCGGGTTTTTTACCGTCATTTTTCACATTTCTGCCATGCCATTCAACGAGGTACACTTTTCCGGATTTGCTGATAATCCGGTTCTCGTTGACCATGGCCTTCCCATCAACAATAATCTCCCGGAATACACCCAGAAGCCTCTGGCGGTCCTCTTCCGGAACAAAGGTCGTGAGGTAATCGGTACCCGGGATTTCTTCAGGGCTGTATTCCAGTGCATCAACCAGGGCCTTGTTCATCGTGATCGTCCGGCCGTCCGCTCCAATGGCGACAAAATATGCCGGGGTGGTGTCCAACAGCAGCCGGTTAAACTCCTGCTCGTTTTTCAGCGCCTCTTCCGCCCGCTTGCGCCCGGTAATATCCCGGAATGTCCAGGTCCTCCCGTGGTAATGCCCCGTGCGGTCAACGACCGGTGCTGAATAACGGTCAAATACTCTCCCGTCTATAAATTCAACGATGTCCTGGCTTTCCTCTTCAGGATGTTCATAGAGGTCCCTCACCTTTTTAATGAACAATTCCGGGTATTTTGTCTGCCTGACCACGTACTCAAGGAGCGCTTCATCATGGGGATCATCCAGGATTGCATCCGGAATTTCCCACATGTCGATAAGCCGGCGGTTGATGAGGATACGTTCGTTCTGGTCGTTAACAACAAGCATGCCGTCAGGAGAGGTTTCTACCTGGGCTTCTAAAAATGCGGCCCTCTTACGTGCTTCATCTGCCCGTTTCCATGATGCCACCGACTTAATCTTATCCGAGAGTTCAGAAAACTGTGCCTCCGGTTCACCGCCTTTCTGGAGGTAGAAGTCCACTCCGTTATTAATCGCCTGGATGGCCACCTCTTCACTGCCCCTGCCGGTGAGCATGATGAACGGGACCTGTCCAAACCGTGACCGTACCTCCACGAGGAACTGGACCCCGTCCATTTCCGGCATCTGGTAATCAGAGATAATGACCTCAAATTTTTCCCTGCCAATGAGGTCTAAGGCAGCGGGTGCCGAACCAGCAGTCGTAACAGAAAAGTCCCCGGATTCTTCAAGAAACTGCTTACCAATGTCAAGGAGGTCAGGTTCGTCATCGACATACAGCACACGGATCACGTCTTGCATTACACGTCTTCCGTTGTATGTCTGGTAACTCAAACCTTTCGCCTTAACATTTCAAGAACAAGATGGTCCCCCTGGTAACAGTGGGAAACCATCACCAGTTCAGGTTGGGAAATTCCGGCCGGCAGTAATCAGGCCTGCTTTCACATGCGCCCTTACAAGCGGCGGCAGCGTGCCATAACTTCCGGTCCATTCACCGATCACCGAAAAAACGCCGGTCACTTCCTCCGGGTTGATACGGAGGAGGACCGAGGTATCATCCGGGCGTATCTCGTTGCAGACCGCTGTCGCCCAGGCATCAGCGAGCGCAACGTCAGGTGAAAAGACCGTGACTGCATCGGCAATCCCAAACGAGATTGACGGTCCGACGGTCGCAGATGAAGTACAAATCCCAAGCACCCCGCTCGTCGGCGGGACCGCGAACGCTACCCGGTCACTTATAGGTGAACTACCCGCATGCACCCCGATAAGGAGCTCATGGTCAGAAAAGAGTGCGATATCCCCGCCGTTATCAATGACACCGTAGCTGGCGCCGGTCTCCTGCATCGCCTCGGCCCCGGACCAGGCAATTGCCCCGGCAACCGCCGCCATCGGGCCGACACCCGCCTTCTTCGCAGCCGAAACCATCCGTGACACCACAAGTTCATCGGATTCCGGTGTATAGGGCTCAAACGTTGCACCAAAAAACGGGTCCCCTGCAATGCACCGCTCCACGGCCTGCCGGGCCCTGACTATCCCATCCACTGCCGCATCGATATGGGACTGCTCTTCGGCAAGGATGGTGGTAATTGTTTCACGCAATTCGAAGTGGTGGCGGATCATACACATTTCCAGTACCTACCTGTTCACAACCAGGACTATTGTAGGTTTGGGAACTCCGGTGCCCGGGACTGATGCTACCGGTTCAATAGCGTACTTTTGGTTACCACGCGGGTTAACCAAAACCTGCATCACGGCTCCAAAGGCTGTATATGTAAATAGCTATACGATGAAAGGACTTCTGAAACAGCGATGGTTAAGGGCGAAAGGTGCCGTCCGTTGAAGAGATGGGGGCACCAGTACAGGGAGCGGGACGAATACATGCTGATGCTCCGGGCCGATGACTGGAAGCTTGCCCGGAAATCAGAGGTCTTCCGTTCGCTGGTAACTGACCACTATGCATTCCCCTCTTTTCAGCACATCACCTTATTCGGGCCTTTCCGGACAATCAGTGGGAAGGTACCGGTTGCGGTGTTCAACGCGATAGAATCCGCATCAGAACAAATTCACGGCCTTTCATTCAACCTTTTTGGATATCTCCGCTTACAAGGCATGAGAGGGCAGGCGGTCACCCACCGGGTCGTCCCCTCCGAAGAATTCGCCAGGTTTCATCATGATCTCCTGCACTCACTCAGAACAGTTGCACGCAGTGGCAGCTGGATCGACCGCGACCCATCGTTACGGCAGTTCCACATCACCCACGCGTATAACCTCAGGACCCGTGATGCCGACCTGATCTGTAACGCGGTGAAACGGTGCATGGTTACCATAAAGGAGGAGAACGTCCCGGATAGTCCGGGTGAAAATAATGCAGGGACTCTTCCGGCCATGGAAAAAAAGCCAGTTGTTCTGCCCGACTATGCCCCGCTCACCTCGCTCCGGGTGATGGTCCTGAAGAATGGGATTATCGAATGGGAGTTCGATCTCCCTGCCCGTGAATGGCTCAACCGGCAACGGGTATTTGACCGGGACCGGACCGCGGTATCCCTGGCGCAGTACCGTAAACTCGCCGGGCTGGAACTTGCTACGCACCCTGGACCAATGGAAACCCCCCCGTTCATGTTATCAGACCTGCACCTCGGCCATAATAATATCATCCGGAACTGCAGGAGACCGTTTAATAACGCGGGGGAAATGGACCGTGTGCTCATCCACAACTGGAACCTGACCGTTGGAAAGTCTGATGAGGTCATCTACCTGGGGGACTTCCGCTATGGCAGCGAGGCCCATCCGGCATCAGAATACCGAAATCATTTGAATGGGAATATCACATTCATCCGTGGAAACCATGATACCGATATCCCGGATGCAATTCCATCGTTGCAGGTCAGTTACCAGGGAGATAATTTCCTCTTCATCCATGACCCGATCGAAGCACCACCGGGGTTTAACGGATGGACCGTGCATGGGCATTATCATAATAATGACCTGAAACGGTTCCCTTTCATCAACTTCGGGGAACGGCGGGTCAATGCCAGCTGCGAGCTGACGGGGTACCGGCCCATCAGTCTTAAAACTATTCACACAATGATTCGGAACTATGCTGGCACCGGTGACGTGGCAGTAATGCCGGGGCCGGAAGAGGCAGTAACAAATAAATCGTCCGCCGGGACAATCACGAAATAATCACGTTTTCTCACATTTTTGACACTGATTACCCCAAAAACAGGGCAGAAAGGAGTTGTTGGGATCCATTTTTTTGTAAAAAAAAACATTGCAAACTACGCCCACCGGCAATAATATTTCACAAATCAGGTGGTATTTCATCCCCGACATTCACAAAAATGACGCTTCGAAAAGAGGCGAAGACAAAACGCCCCGCCCCCAGGTCCCACCCATAATTCAACGTTCTATGGGCAGGTTCCTTTCAGGTAGTTTTTGTCAACAGGCCCGGGAGTATTCCCGCCGGGCATCCATGCCAACCAGGGCCGACACAGCGGTTTTGTAAAAATCCACCAGGCAAAACCGATTGTTAAGAGAAAAAAAGAGAACCACAGTACCCCCGGGCTTCGGCTCTTTTTCAGTATTCCAAATTCCCGCCCAACCAAAAAAACCAGCATCCCATTTCAGACCTTCACGCATGTTTCGATCCCGGGTCTGCCTGGAGAAGAATCGGGGCATTTTCCGGCCTCTTTATCCCAAAAATAAGAGGGGTATTCGGTATTGGGCCGTCCACTGCTAACCTCCTTCCTGACCGTGCCCGTATTTTGAGTCCTAACAGGCGTGATTATGGCCCGTTTATTAAAATACCTGCGCACCAGCCATATTTTAAAACAACCCCGTTATTTTGTTATTTTATCCGGATCCGGGACCGTAATGGGCCGGGATTAGTTACATTCTACCGTTACCAGGCATGGGAATGACCGGAAACGAATTCGTTGGCGGAAGCGGGAAATTTTACCATTGCATCCCTTCTGTCAACGGTTACAAATTTATCAGGGTCCTATTAACTACTGCATCAACAAAAAAGGATATTTCCGGGCACCGAACCGTGCCATACACTCCTTTTCAGGCAAGGGTGCAGAGTCTTTGTCCTTTGGTAAAATTAGAGAAATGATTCCTTCAGAACTCGTCTTTATGGTAGAGGGCATGGTGCGGACATGCATCCATACACCGGCCACAGAGAACGCAACGGCCTTCCCGAACGCGGATTGCCCATTGATCGTCGAAGTAGAAGACTTCATGGGGGCAGACACTCACGCAGGCACCGCAGTCCACGCACTCGGTCTCATCAAGAATGATCCCATGTTCCAGTACCCTGACGGTCGCCCCGAGACTTGCCAGTTTCTCCTTGATGATCTTACAGGACTCATCCGGGATATCTATCAGTGCCTCGCCTTCGGATGAATCAATAATTGCCCGCTCAACGTTGATCAGCACCCCGGTATCCTTTACCACCTGTGCAATGATCGGTTTCTGGCCGGCTTTTTTTGAAAAGTTGACAAGGAGTTTCATTTCAGCCACCTCCCGCCGATCAACTTGCCCAGGTTAATCGCGGTGAGCATTGCCACCACGTGCATGTCCTGGTCAACAACCGGCATCGCACTGATATTATGACGTTCAAGTTTCTGAACGGCAATATCCACCGGTTCATCCTGCGTGGTCGTCACTACCTTCTTTTTCATGATATCCCGGACCAGTGTCGCTTTTCCCGGGTTCGCTACCGCTTTCGAAATATCGTAGGTCGTCACAATTCCAACCAGCAGCCCGTTACTGTTGATCACGGGGAGGTGATTGGTCTCCCCTTTCAGAAGTTTCTGCGCTGCTGCCCTGATCTCCTCGGTCTCCCCGACCGAGACCACCCGCTTGTCCATGATATCCAGTACACGCGGTCCGAGCACGGACTCATGCATGGGCTTCACCCGTGTTTCAGGGCTTATTGGTCGCGTAGGTAATACAAGGGCCATCTTCCCCTGCTCCACCCAGGATTTGAGTAGTTCTGCAACTCCTTTCGCCTTCCGGTAACTGGAGAGCGATGAAGTCCGTATTTCTTCACCATTAATCTCGACGGCGCCACTCCGGAGTTCTGCATAATTCACTTTCCTGATGACGGGCCGGTTCCTGCTCGGTATACCATAATCAAGGAGGTCAACCGCGATATCCTCGTCCCGGACAGCAGTGCTCCGTACTACATCCAGGTCGATGACCGGGATCGGGATCCCGACGCCCAGATACAGGGTCACACCGTACCCCTGCATCGTTGCAGCCCGGACGAAGTCCGGTGACATCTCCTTCATATTGCCGGTGACCATCAGCGTACCAAACCCACCTGCAGGTGAGTTCTGGGTCCCTTCGCCGACCACCATCCCCTGCGCACCCCCGATAAATATCGGCACGCCACTCCCGATCATGCGGAGTTTCGGGTCATTGGATAGGGGGTTTAACACCCCTGCTCCTGAAAAGGTAATATTTCCTGAATTCGGAAGGAGCATCCCCATGTAGGTATGGAGGACACGGTCGGTCGTATTAATCGCCGCGTTATATCGCTGGTAGGCATTCCGGGGGTTACACATGATCGCCTGGTTCAGGTGCTCGAGGAGCAGGTCAGTCGTAATAGTCCTCCGTGGGTAACAGTCAGTCCCCCGTGACATCGCCCTGAGTTCGACCGATTTTCCTGCGATAAAGTCCTCAATAACATGGGCCCCGCCATACTGGTCCTCCCGCGTTGTTGACTGCTGGGTAGCCCCGATATAGGTATCCACCGCCGCAAGCCCGCCGTATGCCTCGACATCGTTTAACCAGATCCGCTCCATGCGGATGGGAGGTTCTGCATGGCCAAAATTAAAAAACGCACCTGATGAACACATCGCACCAAAAGTCCCGGTGGTCACGACATCCACTTCGCGGAGCGCTTCATCCTCCCCTAATTCGGCGACAATTCCGGGCATCGCATCAGCAGTGACCACCCGTGCATTGCCATCCCGTACCCGTTCATTGATCAGGTCGATGGACTTCTTCATACCAGTATCTTTGATTTTTAAGAATATTTATAGGTTAAGTATATTACTTGTAGTAATATAGAGTATTTAAACTCACCAACCCAAACCGGATTATGGACATTCGCGGGTTTATTTCCGGGATGGAGGTGGTGGCACCTCCCGGCCTTGCAGAAGAATTCGATACGGGCCGTATTGGCCTTATTATTGAAGGAAAAAAGGATATTAACCAGGTCTGTTGTGCTCTTGATGCCAGTTTCCGGGTAGTTGAAGAAGCAGTACGACAGCAGGCAGATATGCTTGTGGTGCATCACACCCCGATCTTTCACCCGGTAACTGCCGTAAGGGGGCCACTGGTATCGTTGCTCCGGCCCGTGCTGGCTTCCGGGATGAATATTTTCGTAATGCACACAAACTTCGACCATGCCCCACTGGGTGTCAACGATTCCCTTGCCGGACTCCTCGGGCTCACTAATACCACCCCGATGGCCCTCGGCCTTGTCGGGGACTGCCAGCTGGTCCCTGAGCAGATTGGAAAAATTCTCCATTCACCGCTCAGGGTCTGGGGTGAACTGCATCCCATCCGCCGCCTGGCCGTTGTTGGCGGGAGCGGTTTTGATACCGGTTTACTCCAGGAGGCGTTGAGTCTCGGGGCAGATGCCTTCCTTTCGGCAGAGGCAAAACACTCAGTCATCAGGGAATCGCCTCTCCCCCTGATTGAAGCAACACATTATGCACTTGAAGCACCTGCCATGCAGATGCTTTCGTCACGCATGGGGTGGCACTATATCGATGACCCGCCTGACATGGTCCCGTACCCATGAGCAGCAAACCGGAACAGGATGGGCAGGAGATCTGGGACGCTCTGGAAAGGGACCATGCACTTTCGATCGATCTGCAGGAAAGGATCCTCCGGGTATATGGCGAGCGGGGGAGGAAGGCGATCCTTGCCGTGGATGAATCCCGTATCAAGAAATACCTGGATTTCTTTGTCGTCGTAGGCACCAGCGATGAATATGTAGTAGAAGATGAGTTCTGTGCCTGCCGTGCCCAGGTATATCGCGGCGGCTCCTGCTGGCATGTGCTGGCAGCAAAGATTGCACATCTTACCGGCCAGTATGAAGTGGTCGATGAATGGTACATGGAGACGCTGAAATGATCGCGATCCCCGAATCCCAAACACTATTTATCGGAAAAACTCCAATATTTAAAGAGTAACGTGGTTTTTCATGCTCGAAGAAGAATACCAGCTTGATTATTTTAAACAGAACGGGCTTGTCAGGAAGGTCTGTACGAAGTGCAGCTCTGGGTTCTGGACACGTGACCCTTCCCGCGGGATATGCGGCGATGCCCCCTGCGAACCGTATAGTTTTATTGGAAACCCGGTGTTCCGGCGGCATTCCATGGAAGAGATGAGGGAAGCGTACCTCTCGTTCTTCGAACGAAACGGGCATACCCGCATCGGAAGGTACCCGGTTGTAGCACGGTGGAGGGATGATATCTACCTGACGATCGCGTCAATTGCCGATTTCCAGCCGTACGTTACCGCAGGGATCGTCCCTCCGCCGGCAAACCCGCTGACTATTTCCCAGCCTTGTATCAGGTTAAACGACCTGGATTCTGTCGGCAGGTCGGGCCGGCACTTAACCCAGTTCGAGATGATGGCACACCACGCATTCAACAGCCAGGACACGGAGATATACTGGAAAGACCGCACGGTTGAACTCTGTGATGAGTTTATAAAATCCATTGGCGGCGACCTGCTAAAGGTCACCTACAAGGAACACCCGTGGATAGGCGGGGGGAATGCCGGGCCCAGTGTCGAGGTGCTGATCGGCGGCCTCGAAGTCGCCACCCTCGTGTTCATGAACCTCGGACGCACGAAGACGGAGGCCCCCGGGATCGACCTGAACGGGGAGATGTACTACCCGATGAAGGGCAGGATCGTGGATACCGGCTACGGGCTTGAGCGTTTTGTCTGGGCGTCCCGTGGCTCCCCGACCATCTACGATGCGGTCTTCCCGGAAATGGTCTCCCGGGTCATGGAGGCGGCAGGGATGGAACACCTGCTCGAAGATGCTGAGTACACAAAAATTCTTTCCCTCAATGCCCGCTATGCAGGCCTGCTCGGAGATATTTCGGGAGCAAACCTCTTCCAGCTCAGGAACAAGGTCGCTTCTGCAATTAACGTCCCCCCTGACAAGCTCGACCGCATGATCGGCCCCATCGAGAAGGTCTATGCAATCGTGGACCATACCCGCTGTCTCGCCTACATGCTTGGCGACTGCATCGTCCCTTCCAATGTCCGTGAAGGTTATCTCGCACGGCTTGTCATCAGGAGGACACTGCGGATGATGAACGACCTGAACATAAAAGACGGGCTTGCCGACCTGGTAGAGGAACAGATTAAAATTATCGGGCCCCGGCAGTTTGAACAGGACGTCCTGGTGATCCGGGAGATCATCGACCGCGAAGTGGAGAAATATGCCCATACCCTCGAACGCGGATCAAAAATTGTCCAGAGGGTCGCCCGTACCTACAAGGCAAAATCAGAACGGGTGCCCCTGAAAGAGGTTATCACACTCTACGATTCCCATGGTATCCCACCGGACATGATCAAGGAGATCGCACAGAAAGAGGGGGCCGTCGTTGACCTGCCGGACAATTTCTACTCCCATATCGCGGACATGCACTCGGAATCAGTAGTTGAGGCCGCAAAAGACCCGTTCGCAAAGTACCATGTCCGTATCAGGGGACTCCCTGCTACCGGGAAGCTCTACTACGACCAGCCGTGCGATACCGAATTCGAAGCAGTAGTCATCGTTTTCTTTGATGGATTTGTCGTAATGGACCAGACACTCTTCTACCCCGAGGGCGGGGGCCAGCCTGCCGATAACGGGATGCTCATTACCCAGGAGAACATGGCCAGGGTCAACGGGGTTGTCAAGATCGGCGATGTGATCCTCCATAAACTGGAAGGGGGTCTTCTCAGGCGGGGAGACCGTGTGAAAGGGATCGTCGACGAGGAACGACGCTGGTCCCTGATGCGCCACCATACGGCAACTCACCTGCTGCTCAAGGCATCAAAAGAGGTGCTCGGGGCCCATATTCACCAGGCCGGTGCACAGAAAGGAGTTGAGAGTTCGAGGATCGACATCCGTCATTTCCGGCATATCACACCCGACGAGTTGCATAAAATCGAGATGACCGCCAACCGGATGGTCCTTGCCGATACCTGTATCGATATCCGGTTCGAGGACCGGGTCAGGGCCGAACAGTTGCACGGGTTCTCCCTCTACCAGGGTGGCGTCCCACCAGGGAGGGAGCTCCGGATCGTTTCCGTCGCTGGAGATATCGAGGCATGTGCAGGGACTCACTGTGTGAGCACGGGACAGATAGGCCTGATCAAGATCATGCGGGTCGAGCATATCCAGGACGGGATCGAACGCATGGAATTTTCTGCCGGACTTGCCGCCCTTGCATGGATGCACCACCTCGAGGAGATCGTGAATCGTTCAGCGGGGGTGTTCTCAGTCCAGCAGGACAACCTGCCTGCCACATCGCAGCGGTTCTTTAACGAGTGGAAAGACCAACGGAAGGAGAATGAAAAACTCGCCCTGAAACTTGTTGAACTCGAGACCGCACAGATCAGGCCGGAGATGATGAACGGGGTACCGGTCGTGGTCAGGCGCCTCGACCTCCCGGCAAAGGACCTGGTGGCAATTGCCGCCGGGGTATCAGGGAAGGGAGGTGTTGCCTTCTTCCTGTCGAAAAGCGGTGAACGCGTGGATGCCGTAATTACCTCAGGGGTCGCTACAGTGAATGCCGGGGAGATTATCGGGCAGGTCGCCGGCCTCCTGGGTGGGAAAGGCGGGGGTACGCCTGCTCTCGGACGAGGGGGAGGACCTGCCATTGAACAG
The DNA here is from genome assembly GCA_026394715.1 of Methanomicrobiales archaeon. GTDB lineage: Archaea > Halobacteriota > Methanomicrobia > Methanomicrobiales > Methanospirillaceae > CAIKOD01. Next base: position 14,731 of record JAPKXR010000178.1, read on the forward strand.
ATGGACCTTGCCATCAAAGTCGGGCGTGAGAGGATCACCGCCGCACTCAACAGTTGAATTTGCCATATGCCAGACGACACGATACCGGGAGCAGATGGTCCGGGCGGGACTGAAATAAGCCCGCTTCCTGACATCAGGGGCGTTATCGTCCTCGAGCCCGGGGGTGAGCAGGCACAGAAGATCGCAAAGGCGATGGGGAGCCAGACGGCAGGCGATATCCTCCAGCTCTTAAAGACCGGGCCGAAAACATCCACCGAGGTGACCGACCAGCTCGGGATCCCCATGGGTACCGCGAAGTACCATATTGATAACCTCCTCGATGCCGGCCTGATAGAGGTCACAAAAACTAAATACAGCGTGAAAGGGAGGGAAGTAAAAGTATACGGGCTCAGGGACCAGCTCCTCATCGTCGCGCCAATGGTCACCAATGTTCGGGCACTGCTCCTGAAGTATGCATCACTCTTTGGAGTTGTTGCCGTTGCAACGGTGGTGATCGGTGCAGTCCTGCAGGTACTGTCACTGGCAGGAACATCCACACCACTCACGATGGAAATAAAAAAATCAGGAATTGACGCGCTACCTGCTGCAACATCAGCCCCGTTCATCGCAGGCAATGCCGGGACGCAGGGGATGGGACTAGTCGCAGAAAACAGCTCAAGGGCGATGGATATGAAAGAGATGGCAGCGAGCCTGCCCACGTACCCACCTGAAGCCGTTTATTCCCAGGTCCGGGTCGAGGTGGGTGCACCTGCAGTGTTCCCTCTCCAGGAAGTCCTGATCGCGTTTTTCCTCGGCGGATGCCTGGTCATCGCAGTACTCATCCTCTATGAACTGATCCAGAAGAGAAAGAACCCGGGCCACTGAATGGATGTACTTCCCCGTTCTGCCCTCTTAAAAAATGGTCCTTCATGCCAGCCCTTGATACCGGTTCACTATCAGGTCTGCCGGGAAAAAATCCAACCTTGTTCCGGCCTCATTATCCGTAAAATAAGCAGGGTATTATCATTATGCCACTTCGTATTACCTCCCTTCCTGGCAGTACCCGGATTTTCGGTTTATACAGGCGATATTCCTCTCCGTTTATGAAAATATTCAATTATCAGGCATATTTTTAAATAACCCCAATTTAACCGTGTTTTGCCTGGATTCGCGCCCGTAACGGGCCTTAATTCACCGTACCCTGCCTCACCTGGCACGTAGTATAACGGGAAACGTGAGTAAGCCCGCCAGGAATGTCGACTCCACCCCATTCGATACATGAATGAAGAATCAGGCTGCTATTCATTCAATGCAACCATCATCTTTTAGAGAATTCCGGGCACCGTATTGAAAATTATACCCCTACGTTGGAGTTTTTGGTGTGGAGTCACCAGGGCAATAAAAAAATAATCCCGGTAATCCGGGGTAATTTAAAATGTTTTAACGGTTCTATTTGCGGAGTGCAAAGAACCCGGCAATACCAAGGCCTGCAATAATCCCGGCCACAGGTGCATCGGATTTGGTCGGGGTTGGAACCTGGGTTTTTGTCTGCACCGGCCGCGGCGTTGTCGGGGTCGGTGTGAACAGGAGTGTCCCTTCCGTCGTAACAACCGGGACGGGGGTTACCGTTGCTTTTACACCAAATATTTTCTCCCCGATATACCCGGTAGAGTCAGAAAACCGTGCATTATAGTTGCCGGGTTCCTCTACGGAGATATATTGAGAAAAGTAACCGTCGGGGTTTCCACTCCGGGAAGCCGTACCAATATACGCCGGCCCGAATGCCTTCCCAACAGGACCGATCACATCGAGTTTCACCCCTGAATTACCTGCCTTTGAGATATACCCTTCAATAAGGAGTGCATTCGGAATAACCTGGTTAATCGGGCTGGTGATATGGAGCATATCTGAGCGGTCAATCAATTCGACTACCCGGATTGTTATCGAATCGGAACTGAGCTTGGACTGGTAGTCGCCGCGGGGAATTGCTTCTACTTTGTACATGCCACCGTTCAAGCCGGTTGTCTCGAAAACGACGTTAAAATTTTTATCCTCTCCAATCGTTACAGGGACCGTGCTTATCATGTTTGAGGTCTGGCCGGAGCTTGAAAATACCAGGTCTACCGTAGTCCCTGCCGGAAACGTGGTGGTCCCCATGACGGGGAGGGGTGCACCAACCGGGAGTTTCAGGGGACAATCGATCGTCAGCACATACGCTGATGCGACACCCACAATCAAGACCATCGCGAGTAATGCAATTATTGCGATCTTTTTCATACAGATCAGGTGGCAGGTGTAAGGGTAAATGGTTTCTGGAGAAGCCCCGGTTCTACATCCACGGTTTTACAATTCTAATACACAAGAGGAATTTTTCAGGGGCCTGTGGCCCTGTTACATTTTAAAAAAAAATGTGCTCATTCGTGCTATGCGGCTACGGCGGTACCCGGGTATTGTGCCGGCTAACCCTAAAAAAAGGTCCTGTCAGAACTCAATCGTCATGACCGCTTCTTCCTCTTCCCGGAGTTCTCCGATTAACCGGGCTGTGTCAAATTCGTAGGCAGCCCATGGGTCATAATCTTCGTAGAGCTCACATTTATCGAGTACATCTACAAATTCTTTTAGGAAAATCCTCGGAATGATATCCACCCGCCCCCCGAATTTTCCCGTCACCTTGCTGATCATCGCCCTGATAAACCGGTGCGAGATCCGCTCCCGGTCGACCTCTTTATAGGCGACTGAATAGATTTCGCAGACCTTCATGGCGACTTTTTCGAGCTTGTTCGTATTGAACCGTGAGAGAATTATCTGCGGCTGCCGCGGGTTCCTGAACTTATCGGTCTGGACAACATTAATCCGATCGAACAGGGCAGGGAGTGAGCGGAAACCGCGAGGTCCTTCAAAGAGCGAGGGTGTACCGGTAACCAGGAAATAACAGTGGGGCATTTCCCCCCCGTCAAGGGAATCAACCACCGCACGTAAGAGCGAGTACCCTTTTTCCCGCGTTGCACGCGGGGAAGACTGTGTGATCTCGGCCTCATCAATTGCGACGGCCAGGCCACGGCATCCAGACCCGACAATAATCTTTACAATCCCTTTCAGGAACACAAATGCAACGGTCTCGTCAATGTCCCCTTTAATCCCGGCCTTCTGTTTGAAATCACGACCAATATTCGGCTCGGCAGCTAACCAGCCTATCGCAGATTGCGCGAGCTGGAAGTCCCCTGCATTATTCTCCCGGTAGTACGTCCGGAGCGCTGCCGCAAGTGACGAGTTCATCTCGCTTATCCCGGCGAGGGCGGACTCTATCTCCCGTTCGGTCGCATCTTCGAGACCCTGCTCATCCATTCCATCCCCGGTGACCTGGATAATACGCTCCTCGATAGAATAGAGCCAGTTGTCGATGACGGTCTTCAGGGCGTGCTCATCTTCCTTCGTCCGTATTGTCCCGCATATCTGCTGGTACATCCCCTTCAGCTTATGGAGGGGGGAAGACGGGGAGATAATGACATGGGCGGTGGCAAACCCTTTTTCGCGGGCAATCTCCAGTGACCGTGCGACGAGAAACGTCTTCCCGCTCCCATAATCCCCCCGTATAAACTTGAGGTCTCCGCCGCCGGAAGAGACATAATCAAGCTGCGTGGCAATAACGTCCTCCTCCACATCGAGACCGACTGCTATCCGCTCAAGCCCGCTGGCGGGGACCGTACCCCGCCGTAAGGCGTTGATAATATTCAGGCTCTCCAGTTTCTGCTCGTCCATCCGATCACCCACCCGTATACTCATAGATCTCCCCCTGTTCCCCACTCCCTCTTTTTGCAACAGGCCGCAGACCCTGTGCAAGGCTTTTGGCAATCAGCCGGTTCATTATCCCGGTTACCCGGCGGGTCCCGAGAAGTTTCCGCAGGTCTGCCTCGCTGGCCCGGCGGTGTAGTTTCAGGAACACGAGAATTTTCTCCTCCTGCGGGTCAAGACCACTAATCCGGACCTGTGGCACAACCCTTGCGGAAATCCCTGCAGCCCCTTCTGCATCATTCATTACCGGCAGGTCGACTATCGCCCGCTCCTTACAGCGTCCGAGAACGGCAACGAAATCTGCCGTTGCGATACAGGTCGAATATGCGGGCAGGATATCAAGTCCCTGCAGGCAGTAGCGCTTGCATGCTGAATAATTACCCTCACCGATTGCGGTTGTCCCTGCAACAAGGTACGCCACGGCCAGGAACTCGAGCCCTTCTGCAGGGAGTTTATCCAGCCGCTCTTCGAGCCGCTCGATTAAACGGAACAGGAGCCTCGGGGTATGGTGAATCATATTGCCCCCCGTGGTCACCTGTGCAACCCTGACAATGTCCTGGCTTCGGTTAATGTTGGAAAGGATGTACAGCATCACTTTCTCGCATTCCCGCCACTCATTGTGGCGGGCCAGGAACGTTGCATATTCAAGGCCGCCAGTAAGGAAATCGCAACGGTATGCACGGTAGAACCACCCGCGTGCCTCAGTAACATCGCCCAGCTGTTCATAGAGGTATCCCGTCTCATAGAGGCAGACGGGGTTTGCACCCGCTGATACGACCGGGGTAAAAATCTTCAGGGTCTCTGATTTTGGGTAATATGTCAGGAGGAACTCGCGGTAGAGCGGGAGTACATCACGGAGCGAAGCATCCGTCCCCGTACTCCCGATACCTGACCGGACCAGCTCTTCATAGGTTGACGCAGCCAGTTCTTTCTTACCGAGCCGGGCCAGCAACCTGCATTCAATAAGACGTATGGCAACGTCCGTGCCCTTGTTATCCGTTGCCAGTGCCCTGCACATCCGGAGTGCCCCCTCATCGTCACGGACTGAAATAAGGAGGTTGATATAGTCCTTCGCAATGCCGTGGTCCGCCTCCATCATGCAGGCGTCCCTGTATCCCAAAAGAGCAAGGGCGACATTGTAGCGTGACAACACAGCAAGATATTTCCGGAGAAACTCCCGGTTCCCGGATCGTTCAAATTCCGCAGATGCAGCATCCCCGGCCTTTGAAAATTCTCCCGCGGTAATGAGGGCGTCGATAAAGAGCGGGTCCACATTCGCTTTCAGGGAGGGGAACTTCTGGTACTGGTCCAGCGCCTCAACCCCTTCACCCACGGCAATAAGTGTCGCAACCAGGTCCCTGCAGTCATCTTCCCGCCGGGACCGCTCCGCAAGGCGTCGTTGTGCGGGTAGAGACCTGCGGTAATCCCTCGTATCAACAAGGCATTTTGCGTAATTCCGGAGCGCGTCCTGGTTATCAGGGTCGAGACGTACTGCCGTAGAGAATTCGGCTACCGCCCCTTCATCACCTTTTTTTAAGAGGACTTTTCCGAGGAACCCGTGCACGTGGGACGACCCGGGCATTTTCCGGGCGAGGTCACGAAAATGTAGTTCGGCTTCTTCAAGACGTCCGAGATAGAAAAGGTCCGTGGCGGCCAGTACTTCAACCTGCGGTTCCTGGTCCCCGCCCAGAATAACCATGCACATCGCATAGGACTCTTCATAGGCACCCTCTTCAAACAGCTGGAACGCCTGCCGTTTTGTCTCACTAAAATCCATCAGTTCCGTTTCCTTCCAAACCTGAGTGTTACAAGGTTGGTTAACATTGAGAAAGCGTCCTGGCCTTTTACGCGTGAGTCCCCCTTATTCTTCCATATAATCGGAAGTTCTTCCACTACGAACCCCGACTGCCTCATCCGCCAGATCAGTTCTACATCAAATTCGAACCCGGTTGAGCTAATGGATGGAAGGACTGTCCCCAACGGACCGCTCTTAAAAATTTTTGCCCCGCACTGGGTATCATGATACGGCAGGCCAAAGAGGAGCCGGATAATAAGATTAAAGGTCCGGCTTTCCAGCCTCCGGAATATGCCCTGGCGTGTGGTCACCATTGACCCGGGCACGTACCGGGAACCGATCACACCATCGGCCTTTCCGAGTCCGTTAAGAAGAGAACTCATCTCCCCGAGTGATGTCGAGCCATCCGCATCCATGTACCCTGCATACGGCGTGGCTGCTTTTCGGAGGCCTTCCCAGATAGCCTTTCCTTTTCCAAGCCGGCCTGGATATTCCAGGCAGCGTACCCGCATAGCCGGGTTTGCCGTTGCAAAATCACGGATAATATCCGCGGTCTTATCGTTCCCGTCGCAGATAAACAGGTAGGTGGCCCCTGAACCCCGGATATCTGAAAGAAGTATCTGGATACGCTCTTCCTCGTTATAGGCAGGGACAACAAGGGTACACGCTGCCATCCCTGCATTTTGATCTGTTTGTTCCAGTATACTCCCTCCGGATCGAATCAGGCCTGTTGCACCGTAGGATTCACACAATTCACGCCCTGATATTTTCCAGCGCCCGTCTTTGGGCGCCGCATGAATGGATGACCCGTGGTATCGACGCAGTACATAAACTGCGCGTCAGATCGGACGGATTACTGCGTCACCCGTACCGTTGTACCTCTATATTTCGGGACACGACGGCAAATACATTACGTAGATTTATCCTGCTGGTGTTTTGTAAGGTGCTCAGCTAAGGCAGTTCCAGGACGGCAACGGTTCGCTATTAACAAGGCTGTTTCACGGAGTAACTGGTGGTCACGGAGACAGGAGGCGGGAGGCGGGCTTTTTCTCAGTAGTGCAGAACTATTCTCGGTGATCTGGATCAATTCGGTTGCGATGACCGCATTCAGCCACACGAGGTCACGGAGTAACTCCGTCACCTCTTTCTCCTTCATCGGTTCATTCGGCATGCTAAAAAAGAATTGTCCCACAACCAGATGAATTACATCATCTGGGTTTTTTGCAAAAGCCCTTTATTGTACCCGCAACGAAGATAAATGGGAAGAAAATGAGTTATATTGCAAGGATCAGGGAAAATGGGAGGGATGCAAACCCATTTTTTCGCCTGATGGAGATTGATGTGGTCTCGTTTGATAGTGGGAAGGCCACGCTCAACATGAGAGTGCGGGCCGATATGCTCAACGGGGAAGGTTATTTACAGGGGGGTATGATTACCGCGCTCGCTGACGAGGCCATGGTGCTTGCTGTATACTCCCTGCTCGAAGAAGACCAGGTTATTGCCACCATATCTGAGTCCACCAGTTTCATGAGGGGGACCGGGACCGGCATGGTCCTGGTTGCAGAAGGCCGTGTTATTAAAAAAGGGAGGAGGGTGGCATTCTCCGAAGCTGATGTAAGGCTTCTGGAGAAGCCTGATAGTATTGCCCGTTCGTCCGCCTCGTATGCAATTTCAACCACCACGAAAAGGCCCGGCCCAGGCACCCCGTAATCGCACACCACACCCCGGTTTTCCCAATTTACCCAACATGCGTGCCGGGTCATTTATCCCGCAAACCAGGGGGAAGTGACCGCGATCTCTTTTTCATACCTGGAGGCAACCAGACAACAGCAGCCTCTTTTTTCCGAGGCCTCCCGCGATGGAGGGCAATAGAACTATCATAAAATGAATGATAATAAATAATTATAACTGTACCAGCTGAACGGGGGATCGTGTGAAATATATTTTTATTACCGGCGGAGTAATGAGCGGGCTTGGAAAAGGGATTACCGCAGCGTCTGTTGGACGCATCCTTAAAAGCCGTGGTTACAACGTAACGGCGGTAAAGATTGACCCGTACCTCAATATCGACGCCGGCACGATGAATCCCGGCCAGCACGGAGAGGTCTTCGTCTTGTCAGATGGCGGGGAAGTGGACCTAGACCTTGGGAATTACGAGCGGTTTCTCGATATTGACCTTGGTGTAACCCATAATATTACGACCGGAAAAGTCTACCGGACGGTCATCGAAATGGAACGCCGGGGTGATTACCTTGGTGAGACGGTACAGATCATCCCCCATATCACCGAACAGATAAAGACCTGTATCCGGAATGCCGCAGAAACTGCGATCAATGGCGATGTACAGGCAGAAATATGTCTCGTTGAAGTCGGCGGCACGGTGGGCGACATCGAGAGTATGCCCTTTCTTGAGGCGGTCAGGCAGATGCGGGGAGAACTCCCCCGTGTTGATAGTCTCCTCATCCACGTCACCCTGATCCCTGCTGACTCGATGGGGGATATGAAGACCAAGCCGACCCAGCACTCGGTCAAGGCACTCCGTGAACTCGGTCTTTACGCGGATATCATCGTCGGAAGGAGTGAGCAGCCGATAGGTTCCAATACAAAACGTAAGATTTCCGCATTCTGCGATCTCCCACAGGCAGGCGTGATCAGTGCAGCGACGGTCCCTGACATTTACCAGGTCCCGATGGAGATGGAGAAGGAAGGTCTTGCAGACGTCCTTTCGAAGCACATGGGCCTTGAAAAAAGACTGGTGAACAGCGACTGGTACAGCCTCGTGAACCGGGAGTACACGAGCCGCGTAAGCGTTGCGATCGTTTCTAAATACGGAATAGAGGATGTCTATTTGAGTATTAAGGAAGCACTCAAACATGCAGGACGTGCACTCTCTACCGAGGTGAAGATCGGCTGGCTCGATGCAGAACGTTACGAACCGGCACACCTGGAGGAATATGACGGGATCCTGGTCCCGGGAGGTTTCGGACCGCGTGGAATACAGGGTAAGATCGATGCCATCACCTTTGCGAGGACTACCGGTATCCCGTTCCTCGGCCTGTGCCTTGGGTTCCAGATGGCGGTTGTCGAGTATTCGCGAAACGTGCTCGGATGGACTGAGCCACGAGCGAAGAGTTCGGTGAAGGCCGGCATGTGATCGCAATTCTTCCCGAACAGGAGAACGTGAAAAACCTGGGCGGCACCATGCGGCTTGGGAACTACCCGGTTAGCATTAAGAAGGGGACACTGGCGGAGAAACTCTACGGGTGTAACGAGATCATTGAGCGGCACCGCCACCGGTACGAAGTAGACCCGGGTTCCATAGGAACGCTGGAAACGGCAGGCGTGGTATTTTCAGGGACTTGGGGGGACCGGATGGAGATCCTCGAGGTGCCGGAACACCCGTTCTTCTTCGCTTCCCAGTTCCACCCTGAGTTCAGGTCACGACCGACGCGACCATCACCCCCGTTCCTCGGGTTTGTAGAAGCATGCCGAAAGAAGAATAAAAAAATCTGAATCTTTGGTGAACGAATGGTTAATGCAGCAAAATTCATCGATCAGGCAATAACGGAGATCCGGGATACCGCAGCCGGCAGGGGAGTGGTCATGGCCCTGTCCGGCGGGGTTGACAGTTCCGTTGCGGCTGCACTGGCGGCGAAGGCAATCGGGCCAAAACTGGTACCGATTTATGTCGATACCGGGCTGATGAGGAAAGGTGAGACCGAGCGGATCTGTCACCTGTTTGGTCACATGAATCTCAAGGTCATTGATGCATCAGTTGAATTCCTCTCTGTCCTGAAAGGAATTACAGACCCGGAAGTTAAGAGGAAGGCCATCGGCGAGCAGTTCATCCGCGTCTTCGAACGTGAGGCAAGAGTAACGGGAGCAACAATGCTCCTCCAGGGGACGATCTACCCGGACCGGATCGAGAGTGAGGGGGGCATCAAGAGCCACCATAACGTTGGTGGGATGCCACTTCACATGGATTTTGAAGGAGTGATTGAACCGCTCCGTGACCTTTACAAGGACGAAGTACGGGATGTGGCCGGCGCACTCGGGCTTCCGGCAGAAATCCAGCACAGGATGCCATTCCCGGGCCCCGGCCTTGCAGTCAGGATAATCGGGGAAGTGACCCCTGAAAAAGTTGAGGTCGCCAGGGAAGCGAACTGGATTGTCGAGGACGAACTGGTTGAAGCGTTCCGTCCATGGCAGTGCCTGGCCGCAGTGGTCGGTCTTGGCACCGGGGTGAAAGGGGATAACCGGGTCCATGGCTGGATAGTTGCCGTTCGGGCGGTCAACTCGCGGGATGGTATGACCGCGGACCCGCTTCATCTCCCGTACGAGGTGCTGGCAAAGATCGAGTCCCGGATCACCGGGCAGATCAGAAGCGTTTCACGGGTCGTGTACGACATCACACCAAAGCCACCGGCGACAATTGAGTACGAATGATACGGGTAGAAACGGTAGGGATTTTCAGGGCAACCTCTCCCGCCAGAAAATTTCTGCGTATCATTTCTCGAGGCAGAAAAATAACCAGATGAAAAATCAGGACAACTAACCAGGGAAGGATATACATGGAAAATTTATCCAATTTCAGGGAGCTGGATGCACAGTACCTTATGCCCGCATTTACACGGGACATGATGATTGCCCGGGGATCAGGCTCAACCGTATGGGACTCGGACGGAAAGGAGTATATTGACTGCGTGGCAGGGATTGCCGTGTGCAGTACCGGTCACTGCCACCCGGCCGTGGTGAAAGCGATCTGCAACCAGGCGCATGACCTGATCCACTGCTCCAACCTGTACTATGTACCGCACCAGGCAGAGCTGGCGAAGAAGCTGGTTGAGATATCAGGCCTTGAAAAGATGTTTTTCTCCAACTCCGGAGCGGAAGCAAACGATGGTGCGATAAAACTGGCCCGTGTGCGGACCGGCAGGAGAAAGTTTGTCGCGTTCACCCACGGGTTCCACGGGAGGACGATCGGGTCACTTGCAGTTACCCACAAACCCGCAATACGTGAGCCGTTCGAACCGCTTGGGCTTGAATGTTCATTTGTGGAATATGGAAACCTCGAATCACTGAAAAAGGCAGTGGATGACACTACAGCGGCCGTGCTTGTAGAACCCGTCCAGGGTGAAGCAGGTGTCATCATGCCCCCGATTGGTTTCCTTGAAGGGGTCCGCGAGATCTGCGATGACTGCGGCGCCCTGATGATCGCCGACGAAGTACAGACCGGGATGGGGAGAACGGGGAAGTGGTTTGCCTACCAGCACTCCCGTATCATGCCGGACATTGTGACGATGGCGAAAGGAATTGCGAGCGGTTTCCCGATGGGCGCAATCGTGGCCAGGAAAGGACTTGAATTCCAGAAGAGTGAGCATGGGAGCACGTTTGCGGGAGGCCCGCTTGCCTGTGCAGCGGCGCTCGCAACGATCGGGGTCATCGAAGAAGTTCTCCCGTCCATTCCCGTTAAGGCAGAACGGTTCAGGAATGGCCTGTCCAGGCACAACCCCCGGGTTGCCGGCCTCTTAATCGGGATGTCCACCGGTGACCGGTGTGCCTCCATCCGGGACAACTGCGCGAAAAATGGTGTACTCGTAAACTGCGCTGCGGATGGGAACCTGCGGCTTATGCCCCCCCTGGTCATCAACGACCGTGAGATCGACCGTGTGATCGAGGTAGTCAATGAAACGATCGGTTAGGGGGTGCTACCAGAGCGAGGGCTATGTCTTTGCGAAGAACGCGGCCGATGTCGTGAAACAACATGGTCTTGAACGGGTCGCCCGGCTTGCAAGCAACGAAAACCCGGACCCTCCTTCGGAAGTTGCACTGAAACGGGGCTACGAAGCACTTTCTCACGCGAACCGTTACCCCGACGAACTGCAGGTCACCCTTCATAACGCCCTTACCGCGGCGCATGGAAATTATCCGTTCGTAACCGGCGTTGGCATGGACGGGGTTATCGAGACCACGATCAGGACCCTTGTGGAACCCGGCGACCTTGTCGCGATTTCCACACCCACGTTCTCTTTTTACCGCCTCTCGGCCATTGCGCAGGGGGCGGGAGTCATTGAAGTGCCAAGGGGCCCGCGGTTTGAGGTTGAGCCTGTCCCGTTCATCGAGGCGTGCGAAGGGGCGAAGCTGGCGTTCCTGTGCACACCCAATAACCCGACAGGAAACGGGACATCGGTAGAGATGATCAGGGAAATCCTGGAGCATATCGAATGTGTCCTGTTCCTCGATAATGCCTACGTGGAATTTTCAGACCTTGATTATCTTCCGCTGCTCCGGGACTTCGATAACCTGGTCATCGGGAGGACCTTTTCAAAGGCCTACTCGCTTGCCGGGCTCCGGGTAGGGTATGCCTTTGTACCAGGATGGTTCAGGCCCTATTATCTCCGTGCTGCGACACCCCACACCCTCAACGCGGTCTCAGCTGCCGCGGCAGTTGGAGCCCTGTCAGATAGACACCATGTCGAAACTGCCCGGGCACGGGTAATCCGGTGGCGAAAGGAATTATCCGGGCGGTTGAACTATCCGGCCATGCCTTCCGACGCAAACTTCATCATGGTGGACGTCGCCCCGCTTACATCCGACGAAGCAGTTGACCATCTCGCCCGGATGGGGGTGCTGGTCCGGTCGTGCCGGAGTTTCCGCGGTCTTGAAGACCACTATGTACGGGTGAGCATCGGCGCCGATTGGGAAAACGAGATGTGCATTGATGCCTTCAGCCGCGTAATTCCATGATGTACGGGATATCCGGGACCCCCGGTACAGGGAAGTCTGCGATTGCAGAAGAACTGGAAAGGCGGGGGTACCAGGTGGTTCATGCAACAGAAACGGCCAGGGAATTTATTATTGAGGCGGACAATGAACGGGACACCGGAATTATTGACGAGGAAGCCTGGATCGCATCTTTTCATGCAGTCGACGGGTTTGTTGAAGGGCACCTCGCCCATCTCCTGCCCTGCGACCTTGTGATTATTCTCCGCTGCAGACCTGATATCCTCAAATCAAGGCTTATGAAACGGGGATACAGGGAGGAGAAAATACGGGAGAATGTGGAAGCCGAAGCGCTCGATGTGGTCCTCGTCGAGACCCTCGAGATTCACCCGCCAGGGCATATTCTGGAAATTGACACGACCAGTGCCGTGATTCCAACCTGCGTGGAACATATAGAGCAGTTTATCCGGAGGGAGATACCTTCCTCTTATGGGAAGAACGACTGGTCGGACTACCTGGAGCCAATGACATGACCCTTGACCATTTCAGGCCACACGTGAAGAACTGGTTCAACCCTTTCATTGCCGTCTCGATGAAGATGGGCCTGACCCCTAATATCCTGACCGTTGGATCACTGGTCGCAGCAATTGCTGCAGGTGTCTTTTTCTATTTTAACTATATCGCTCCTGCAGTCGTGATGGTCGCGCTGAATGCGGGCCTGGATGCACTGGATGGCGCTCTGGCACGTGCCATGAATATCCAGAGCTCTAAGGGGGATTTTCTCGACCACGTGGTCGACCGCTACGCGGATATTTTCATCATCACCGGTATTATCGGCGGAGGAAATTCCGGATGGCTCCTTGGGATTTTTGCCCTGACGGGTGTCCTCATGTCCTCGTATATCGGTACCCAGGCCCAGGCTGTTGGTGCCGGAAGATTTTATGGGGGGGTACTCGGGCGCGCAGACCGCCTGCTGCTGATCATGGTGGCAGGGGTCCTGACTCTGGGATTCCCGGAGGGAGTGCTCGGGATGCCGCTGCTCGGCTGGCTACTCGTGATATTCGGCGTGTTCGGCCATTTCACAGCAATCCAGCGGTTTGCTCATACCTGGCGAAAAATCCAGTGAACAACTAATTTTTTTGCTCCGTTGGTTGTTTTTATACAATACAATAGGAGACGGCGACCATTTTTGCAGAATTATTATTATAATTCTGAAAAGGCATAACCCCTCAGGAATGAAACACCCCGCTTAACACCAGAACCTTTTTTCGTTTCGCAGCCATCCTTTTCATATCTACCTTTCATAGGTAACCCCAAATATCCCGGAGAAGAAAACGGAGTTGTGACGATGAGTTGGAAGATTGCAGGTATTATTCTCGTAATTCTAATCTGTACTGCTGGTTGCGTTACATCACCCATGCCTGGGGAAAGCGGCAGGCAGGCCAGCAATTCCGGTACACCGTCACAACTTACCGGCCAGGGTGCGGCGGTATCCAAAAACCTTGACGAATACATGACCGCGTTAACTGATGCAGGGCGTTTCAGTGGGACCGTGCTGGTCACCCGGAACGGGACCGTACTCCTGTCCAAAGGTTACGGGATAGCGAATTACGAGTTCTCCGTACCAAGCTCACCGCAGACCGTCTTCCCCATCGGCTCGAACACCAAGCAGTTCACCGCGGCGGCCATCATGAAGTTGCAGGAGCAGGGACGGCTCAATGTCACTGACCCCGTCGCATGGTACATCCCGGACGCCCCACAATGGAAAGATATCCGGATCTACCAGCTCCTGAACCATACCTCGGGCATCCCGTCCGAGGGAGGTTTCCTGGTCACAGACCCGATCGATTATTCCCTCCCGGAACTCATGGGACGGTTGACCCCCCTGCCCCTCACCTTCGAACCCGGAAAGGGTTACACCTACTCGAATAACGGCTATATCACGCTGAGCTACATTATCGAACGTGCCTCGGGCCGGTCGTATAACGAATACCTGCGGGAAAATCTATTCCTGCCTCTCGGGATGAACAGCACGGGGCAGGACAATGCCCGCAACGTCTTTACCAACCGTGCATCCGGGTATACAACGATGGACGGGAAACAGGTCCACTATGATCTCCAGAATATCCATAACACCTACGGTGCCGGCTCACTCCACTCCACGACCGAAGACCTCCTCCGGTGGGAACAGGCCTTCCATACCCCGGGTGCAATCCTTTCCGGGCAATCGCTTGACACCATGGTTGCCAATGGCTACGGTATTGTACAGGCAAAAATAGGCAACCGTACTGCCATCGGCCATGGCGGTCGCAACTTCGGGTTTATCTCGTATACTATCTATTACCCGGATGAGGGGGCGACTATTATCTTCCTGTCAAACTATGACAGGACACCAATGGTAACGCTCATCAAAGACCTGTCGGCAATTGTCCTGAACGGGTCGTATACCCTGCCGCAGAAGATACAACGCAGTGCTATTCCCCTGGCCAGGGAACAAACCGTGGAATATGCCGGGATATATGCGCCAGAGTGGGAAAAGACCTGGACCATTACCGTGGTGCCCGACGGTGGCCGCATGGTGTATACATCGGTTGTGCCCCACGAGACCGTGGAGCTCTTTTTCGAGGGCAATGATACGTTCTTTGTAACCCCGGAATCAGCAGATTCATTTATATTCACACGCGACGGGAACGGGAAGATCGACGGCTTCAACATGATCACCATGGAAGGATATTCTGACAGGGTAGTGAAGGTGAAGTAACATCGCATGACCAAAGGCTAAATTAAGGGAGAACCTTTCCGGCTCATACCGTGAACCAGTTCGTATCAGGAAGAGAGGCGAACTATGTTGGTATGTTGGAAAGGGAGCTGTTGTCATCCTGGTGACGCCCCGAAAGGGTACGGGCCACAACCAGATACGGTCCCAGGATAATTCAGTCTCCTGTAATAAACAATTGGAAGACCCGTGTTAACAGGGATAACAGATAAAAATTATACGAGTCGTACCTGCCACGCCAGGTAAAAGAGTTACCCGGGGCCCGATTGATCAATTTTTGTGATACCAGGAATCAGGCTTGATATTTCTTCGACAAGCCGGCTTTTGATTTCTGACCGCCGGCATGAGTCGGTAAAATACTTCACGACCATGAGGACCTGGTACTTATCAACATGAAAATATACGGTCGGCTGTGTCCCGAAGGCTGGCAGGTATTTCTTATCACCAAGTTTTTCAATTTCCTTTGCCGCCTGTTCCTGGATCTCAATGGTATGCTTATGCACGACCTCGAGGACGAGTTTCCGGGCATTTTGCAAATCGGCAGAAAAAGGAAGGCTGATCCGTATCTCATCGCCGGTAACAGACAGGTCCCGGCTGGTATTTGTGATCATTTCCCTGAAAAGAACGCCATTCGGCATGGTTACTATTTCACCGCGGGGATGGTCGCCTGATTCCTTGTCAAGCTGCATCAGGGTGGTCCTGAAGATACCGATATCCATTACAATCCCATATACACCCTTAATTTGTATCCGGTCCCCGATCCTGTACATCCTGGTAGTAAGTAGTGTCAGGCTCCCGACCACGTTCTGTATAAGGTCACGGAGGGCAACCACGAGAGCGGCCCAGATTATTCCAAGGACCAGGACAATTTGCCCGGGGTCCTGTACCCATTCCATCAAGCCAAGCAACAGGCCCAGGGCCAGTAATATGGTAATAAAAATCCTGGATGCGGTGAAACGGGACGCTTCATCAGGCATTTTCCTGACGATCAGGTATACCCCGACCGTATACAACACGAGAATGAAGATCGCAATAATGACCGTTTCGAAGACTTTTTCAACAAGTGGATTTTGAAATGGGCTGTCTATGATAAGGGTCACATGCTGGGCTACATTTAAAGATGCAACGATCTCTGCAAGGATCATCAGGCCTATGATAAGGAATAAGAATAGGAAATACCTCAGGGGAAGGACATACGATCGCATCAGGTTGGATTTATTACACCCTACCCTATCAACCTGCCTGTTTTGATTCAGTACAGTGGTTAAGTTTACATTAGTAAAACGGAAAAATACAACTCCCAAAGCAGCAATATGTGCCAGGTTAAGCTTTTTTTAAAAAATCAGGCTGAAATAAAAATTTCTAAAACACTGATAACCGCGAAAAAAGATATTAAAACCATTTATCAAGCGTCTTCTGTCCAGCTTTGCCTACAATTCCTTCAAGCGCTTTTTGTACCCGTTCCACCGAGAAATTATACTCCCCGCAGAGCATCTCTTCAATCTTAACCGTGTCCGGTGGATGCCAGGCGAGGTCATACTCACTGGTGATCGGCGGTTGTAAGAAAAAGTCGATGACAGGTGCGGGATCGAAATCAGGTTCCCTTTCACGCAGGGTCTTTTCAAAGGATCCTTCTTTTACCAGTTTTAACCCTGTCTTTGGGCCGATACCTTTCAACCCGGGGTTAAAATCGTTCCCGATAAGTACCGCAATCTGTATCAGTTGTTCCCGGGTGATCCCCAGTCCTTTCAGCACCCCGGGGAGGGTGACCTTTTCCGGGTTTAATGTAACGCTTCTTCCGTGAATTTTTCGTTTTCCACTTATCGTGAGGTTTCTGACCAGCATGGGGACGCCAAAGAGCAGGGTATCGTAGTCCTGCGATACGACATAGGACGCATCACCCTGCATCACCATGTGTGTTGCCTGTGCTTCCCCTTCGCTTGGCGCCTCGATACAGGGTATCCCCATCAGGGATAAGAGCTTTTTTGAGGTCTCAATGATCTCCCGATCAACCTTTGATGATGACCGCGCCTGCTTATAGGCTTCTTTCGTATCCCCCTTTGCAAGCGCCTCCTCCCAGCGTACACCCGCCTGAACCCTGACTCTCCTCCGTTCTTCTATAGTCTTTTGTTTAAAATCCGGCGGAGGTCCATCGAATACATACACCGGCCGGATCCCCCTCTCCAGGAAACTCGCATTCCGAAAGAGAATACCTGACAGATGGGATGTAACACGGCCATTACTATCCATCAGGGGCGTACCATCTGGCTGGCGGATAATTGAAAGGAACTGGTAGAGCGCGTTGTGGGCGTCAACTGCCGCTACACCGGGAAGTGCCTCCCACGTAACGGGCACTTTATACTCTACAATAATATCACGTAACGCGACACCCATGGTTACCGTATATGATGTATCCCTTAACGATAGATACGTTTCCCGAACTCGTTGACGACGTTATCAAGGCGGGCTGCACTCGCATCGTATTTCTGGACCATATTCGCTGATATTTCCTCAAGATTTACCCTGATTGCCTTGTCACGTACCTGGATACTCCGTTCCAGTGAACGGATCCTGATACTTTGCGACAGGAGAAGCCCCCCGAGTGAAAGCATCATCAGCGTTGCACCAAGAGCAATCGTACTATCAAACCAGAGGCGCGTGACCAGTACGAACGTGGCGATTACGAGGATGATAATCAGAATAATATCGCGCGCATAATCCCGGATATCCATGCTTTTAGATAATGAAGATCAACTAATTAACCTACCTATGGTGTATGGAGTTTTATTATGGAGTTAAAACAACTGGTCCCGCTGGCGGGGATGCTGGTAATGATGGTCCTCGTCGAAATCGGTGCCGTGCTTCTGTCACTCCCGATGAAAGCGGCTGGATTTTCGGCCTTCGAAGACCCGTCTTCACTCATAAATCCCCTTTATTTCATCGCGATACTCCTTGTGTTCACTGCCGTGCTCCTGGTCCTTCTTAAGTACCGCTACAAGCACCTGATTGTTGCAATCATTGCAATCTCGATATTTTTTACTTTTGTTTATATTTTCAGCTCCATTGTGGCCCCGTTTACCAGTAATGAAATCGTTGCGGTTGTCGTACCACTCATACTGTCCGGGCTTGCGATTGCCCTCCTGTTCCGGTTCCCGGAATGGTATGTCATCGATACGCTCGGGATACTTATTGCGGCAGGTGCGGCGTCAATTTTTGGTATCTCGCTGGGTATTGTGCCGGTCATTATCCTGCTCGTCCTCCTCGCGATGTATGATGCCATCTC
Source organism: Methanomicrobiales archaeon (assembly GCA_026394715.1). Taxonomy (GTDB): domain Archaea; phylum Halobacteriota; class Methanomicrobia; order Methanomicrobiales; family Methanospirillaceae; genus CAIKOD01. The sequence goes on from JAPKXR010000178.1 coordinate 33,079, forward strand.
TGTATACAAGACCCGGCACATGATCACCCTTGCTGAAGGTGTAATTGAGATGAAAACACCCATTCTTTTCGTTATCCCGAAAAAAGCAGGTTATTCATATATCAGGGATGGGATAGGAAAGATCGGCGAGGGAGAACGGGGCGCGTTCATCATGGGGATGGGGGACCTCATTATGCCTGCGATCCTCGTGGTCTCTGCCAACATGTTCTTAAAACCGGGTACGTTGCCGTTTATCAATATTCCGGCACTTGGGGCAATTATCGGATCACTCGCCGGCCTTGTAGTCCTCCTGTGGTTTGTAAATAAGGGAAAACCCCAGGCCGGGCTCCCACCATTAAACGGGGGAGTAATAATTGGTTTTCTGATCGGGTGTGCACTAAGCGGGAGCTGGGGATGGATAATGCTCTGATCATGAAAATGATGGCCCCAATCTTCCAGAATGGTGGTGTTTAAGGCCCCGGCCGGTTAGTTATCGGTAATAAAAAGATTTCTGACCGGTTACACGATCAGTATTCGTAAGTGACGGGGTATGTGACGGGTTCTTCAACCGGTCCCGGTTCCCGCCAGTATTCCAGAAGGGTTGTAAGGACCTCGTCAACCCCCGAGTTCTGGCCTGTTGACATCAGGGGGTAACCTTCCAGGCCTTTTATATCTGATTTGTTTGCCACCGCGACAACCGGTACATCGATGGTGCAGGTAATTTCTTCGTAGAGCTTCATCTGGTCTTCAAGCGGGAACCCGCAATGTTCGCTCGGGTCAATGATAAAGAGGATCACATCGGCAATATTGGTGATAGCAGCCATTGCCTGCCGTTCGATGGGGTTTCTCTCCCCAGGCAGCCGGTCAAGCACCCCGGGAGTATCGATAAACTGCATCCTTTTCCGCCCGGCCACCCGGTGCCCCACGATAACCCCTTTCGTCGTAAACGGGTACGATGCGACTTCAGGGTCTGCGGTGGAGACCAGCCTGATAAATGAGGATTTGCCGACATTCGGGTAGCCTGCGATAACCACCGTGAAAATGTCCTCAACATGGGGGAGCTTCCGGACCACATTTCTTACTTCATTTAAGAACCGCAGTTCGGAGTCTATCTGGTGGACGACCGAAGCGAGTCGTGCTACTGCTTTTTTTCGTGCGGCCAGCGGGTCCGCTCCTCTCCGTGTCTCGTATATCAGATCGGGGCCGTGAAGCCTGGCCCACCTGGCGGCCCACCCGATCGCGCCAAGGGCCTTTTTCAGCCTCGGAATTCCATACAGGATATCAACCGTCTCACGGTAAAACGGGGGAAGCGTCTCGAATTCAGGGAATGTCTGTATCACGTGCACCAGCCGGTCATGGATAGAGTGACTGACGGCCCGTACGAAATCCTGGTTTGCGCGCTCTTTATTCGCTTTTATTTTCATTTTAGCCGCAGCACGCCGGAAACACCTGTCAAGGACTTCATCAGCGGTCGGTACGGTAGGGATTCGCTCAAATTCCACAGAAGTTCAACCTAACCTATTTATGGTACTCCCATGATTAATCATTATGGATCTTTCCCTTATTCAGAAAGACATCCTGATCACGCTGATATCACTCTACCAACAGCATTCCCACCCGATTAAGGGTGAAGATATCGCCGATATAATTAAGCGGAACCCGGGTACTGTCAGGAACCAGATGCAGTCCCTTAAAGCGATAGGGTTGGTCGACGGGGTCCCGGGTCCGAAGGGAGGATATAACCCGACGGCGCTCGCCTTCCGGGAACTCAACCTCGACAGTTCTGATGTGGACTATGATGTCCATATCTCCCGGAATGGTGAGAAGGTATCAGGGGCAAAAGTATCCGAGATAGATTTCACTACCCTGTGTCACCCGGATATCTGTCATGCGTTAATAAAACTGATTGGAAGTGCCAGAATCTTCGAGATCGGCGACCAGATCACGATCGGCCCTACCCCGGTTAACAAGCTCCTGGTCCGTGGTGAGGTGTACGGAAAGGACGAGATGGAACAGTCCCTGCTGATTTCCACCCAGGAGATGATATCACTCCCGAAAAAATCTATCCGGCATTATATGAGTGCCCCGATCCTCTCGCTCCCACCGGACTCTACGCTTCGTGATGCTCTTCATCTCTTCAATACCCGTCATATCCACGGTGCCCCGGTGATGGGGGACGCGGGCCTCCTAGGGATTATCACTCTTTCAGATGTGATAAAAGCAATTGACAATGAAATACCCCTGACTACGAAGGTTGAATCGGTAATGACCGCGGATGTCGTGAAAGCATCAGCGGATGTCCAGCTCTTTGAGGTAATTGGCAGGTTCAAGGAACGAAAAATCGGCCGCCTGGTTGTCGTTGAGGGGGACGTACCAATTGGGATACTCACCCAGTCTGATATCATCCGGGTATTTCCGTCCCTTTAGGCCGGATATTTAGGTAATGTTAATCCGTTCACGATTCACGGGGGCGGGTTATTTTTTTCACCGGGCAAAAAAACAGGAATACCGCCTGACCGTTTTCAGCATGCCGGCCTGTAATGAGTGGTGTCGTGTTCAGCCCTGAGTGGCGTTCCCTATATACGGGCCAACCGGTACTGTCCAGGTGACCAGCATTCAGCCGCTCATTCAATTGGCTAATCTATTTATGGCTCTGCCCTAAACATTTTTTATTCGTTCCCAAAAAATGCCGGATGACCTGACGCTCAGGCTCATGGAACGAATCTTTGTGAGACGGACAAAATTACGGCGTTGCACGCCCGGGAGTCCCTGTGGGATTTCCCCGGGGCAGCTGCCATTCTGGCAGGGAAGAACGAAGAGGAGGAGAAGGATACCATGACTGAAATCCCGATTGCCCCGGTAATGCGGATTATACGGAAAACCGGCGCTGACCGTGTCGGTAACGAAGCAGGCGAAGCACTTGCAGACCTGATGGAACAATATGGCCAGAAAATTGCGAAGGAAGCGTTGAAACTTGCATCCCATGCCGGCCGGAAGACGATTACCGCGCATGATATCAAAATGGCAGCTGATTTCCTCAGCTAGATAAAATTTATTGTTTTACCGTTTTTCTCATCAATCTCTCGAGTTTTTTAAACATCTTTAAATATTAATATATCATCACTTTTTTCCATGACACGTATACTGGCCCGCCAGCTATCAAAAAAGAAAATTATGACCAATGACGGAAAGGTAATTGGTACTCTTAAGAATATTATGGTCGACGATGAGACAGGCCAGGTAATAGATCTTATTATCCACCCGGATTCATCCTTTGATACCTCGGGGTACCGTCTTGAAGGCGATAAGCTTTATATAAATTTTGACGCAGTGAAAGACATCAAGGACTATATTGTCGTTGACCGCTATCTTTCAAAAAAATGAGATGAATATTCCTGTACCGCCTCAATAAAACCATCACCATAACTGTTTTTAGCGATATATCCGGCAACAGCCTTTGTTTCAGGATGCCCGTTTGAAACGGTGGCCCCGATCCCTGCGGCCTCGAGCATCTCGATGTCGTTGATTGCGTCACCAATAGCGAAAAACTCTCCGGGCGGGATCCCGAGGTCATTTGCAAGGTCCTTAAACGCAATCGCTTTGTTGACCCCGTTGGCCTGGAGGTGAATAGCAAAACCGGTATCAATCACCCGCACATCATTGCCCGCAAGCAGTTTTTCTACTTCTTCCGGGGGGACTACCCGCAAGAAGGCGACATCAGTATACCGGTACTGGGGACTGAGTAACTGGAGATGTGTCCCGGCATCCCGGAAATGTTCCTGCACTACTGAAAATGCTTCGAGGCAGGCAGGCTGATCACCAAGGATATGGAGCTCTCCAGAGAATCCAACCCGGTATACCCCGCCATTCTCTCCGATAAAGGTCCCCGATGTACCTATCATACGGCACAGCGCATCCATGAAACACGCGGTATTGCCGCTGGCAGGCACGACCTCTACGCCTCGTAAAACCAGCTCCCGGATCACCTCGATAGCCCCGGTGTGTAAGGAACGGCCCTGATCTGTGATGGTGCCGTCCACATCGGTCAGGAGCGCCCTCAGCACGGCTTGAGACCCGCCTCTTCAACCATGAATGGTGCTTCACCCTCGGGCAGGTTCGGACTGTCCACCAGGCGGGCAATTCTTTTACCTCCTTTGCTCTTCCGGAGATATAACCTGAACGTCGCCGTATGCCCAACGATGTTACCACCGATTGGCTTTGTCGGGTCGCCGAAGAATACTGCCGGGTTCGACATTACCTGGTTGGTCACGAGCGCTACGGCGTTGTTCTCGTCTACGAGCTTGAACAGTTCGTGCATATGGCGGTTCAGTTTCTGCTGTCGTGTTGCGAGAGTCCCCCTGCCTGCATATTCTGCACGGAAATGGGCGGTCAGGGAATCGATGATAAACAACCGTACCGGCATATCGGACGTCTTCATCTCGGCTGCACGTTCCCGTGCCGTATCAATGAGAAGCATCTGGTGATCAGACGTGTGGGCACGCGCGACATGGATATTTTTTAAGAACTCCTGTGGGTCTGTATTCTCTATTTCAAGACCGTTCACCATCTGCTCAATACGTTCCGGCCTGAACGTGTTTTCGGTATCGATATAGATCGCGCTTCCGTGCAGCCCCCCATCAGATTCAGGGAGCTGAACATTTACCGCGAGCTGGTGAACGATCTGGCTTTTACCTGACCCGAATTCACCATACATCTCGGTGATTGCCTGTGTTTCAAGTCCCCCGCCAAGGAGGGTGTCGAGATCAGGGACCCGGGTCTGCAGTTTCCTGATCTCCTTCCGCTGCTCAAAAACATCCTTTCCTGTTTTGAAGCCCCCAATATTGACCATTTCGCGGGCGGCCTTGATCATCTTCTTCGCAACGGACTCTCCAATCTCGGCGGTCTCCGCAAGATCGAGCGGTGATGCTGTTGCGATGCTTTCAACGGTGACAAATCCGGCTTCCCGGAGTTTTTCGGCGGTGGTTGGACCAACGCCGGGTAAGTCATCAAGTTCCAGTTGACCTGTGGTGGTCATTTCTTATCTACCTCTTACTAAAATAACATCTTATACCCTTCGCATATATGCCTCTGGCATGTGCGCAGGGTGAAAGTGATAAAAACAGTTGCGTGGAAATTATGCGTTCCGTGATGTGGAGGCAGGAATATCACGATGCATGGCCTGGATGGGCCTGAATACCTGAGGGTGGCGAGTCAATCAGCTCCTTTAGGCACCGGCACCGCATGAGGACCGGTTCAGGTGAGAGTTCAACGGCTTCAATGGTTTCCGGTGTAATCGTGTGACCGGTAAGCGTACCGGTAACACGGACTTCGCGCCCGTGGGGGTGTTCTCCTTCAATAAGGTACGAGGTAGTCCCGTCATCGATCAATGTCCCTCTCCTGTCCGCAAGGATTGTACCCTGGACCTCTATTGGCTGCCTGAATACCGGGGTTTCAATTGATATGGAGCTACTCCGGCTGACACTGAGTTCGCGTTCACCGGTCCTTCCTTCTCGCGCAGTGGCATTATAAATCGTGATGGAGTCCCCCGAAAAATAATGCTGACTTGCGGTATCCCCCCAGAACACTACCCTGATCTCACCCGTATCATCCCTGACAAGGATATTACGGACATGGGACCGGGTGCCATCCTTCGCAATGAAAGACCTTGCAGGCAGGACCCGGGAAATCGCCCCCTTAATAGAATATACGCCCTCGTCGACAATTCCCGCAACGGGATTCATCAGCACCTCAATTTCCATTTCTATTGGCTCTATCGTGCTTTTTTCATCTACACTGTATTCCCTCACGGGAGGACGGGAGCGATCGACCGCACCGGTAATACGTAGTGTCGTCCCGGGTACAATATCATCGAGGATTTCCGGCGTCCAGCTGATGAGCCGCGCGGTCCCGCACCCGTCACCAATGACGCCACCCCGCATCTCACCCCCTGTACCGTCACGGCGGGTGAAAAACCTGGGCTCCTCCAGCGAAAGCAACCGTGCCTCAACCGTCACGCGTTCTGCCGGGGCCTTGTTGAGAGGTTGTATGTTACTCCTGCATACGATCTCGCAGGAGGCCTTTCTGATCGCCAGCGCCATGATGTCCCCCGGTCGTTTCCCTGGTTTCCCGATGACCTCCAGGACATCGCCTTTCTCGATCTCCTGGGCAGCCATGGCTTTCTCGTCCCAGAGGACTAACCTGGTCTCGCCGGTATCATCTCCGACGAGGATCGAGGCAACGAGGCCTTTCTCCCCGTCGGTCCGGTCAAACTCCTTCGGTTCACTCTTCTCGATAACTTTTGCGAAAAATGAAAAAAGACTAGATTTTGCCACCAGGCCGTGTATCTTCACGTGCTGGCGGCCAAGATCGGCAACGACCAGCATTGCACCGGTCAGTTCATCGACCAGATCTCCGCAATTCAGAATCTTCTCTTCTACACGCCGCTCGAACTCCTCCCTGCTGAGCAGGTCATCGACAAGCGCGTAGTGGAACTGCACCGGGGTAACCCCTCACTTATTGCTGCCACGGCGGTGTGACCATCGTTCTGGTGATGTCGTTCGTGGTCTCCCTGTTCCGCATGAGCGCCTTTTCTTTTCCTTTTACGAGGACTTCGGCACATCGCGGCCGGCAGTTGTACTGGGACGCCATGGCAAACCCGTAGGCCCCTGCATCAAGGACCGCGATGATGTCCCCTGCTTCTATTGCCGGGAGTAACCGGTCAGCAGCTAAAATATCACCCGTCTCACAGATCGGACCCGCAATTGAATAGGTTGCTGTTGCCGCAGACGCGGCCTTATTGGCGACGATGACCTCGTGGTAGGAGTTATACATGGTCGGCCTGATCAGGAGGTTGAACCCTGCGTCCACGTTAACAAAATTTTTATGGGCAAATTTGACCGAGTTCACGCGGGTGAGGAGTACTGAAGAATCTGCGACGAGATACCTCCCGGGCTCCACCCAGAGTGCCGGGTTGATACCTGCAGCGTTGATCCCCTCGATAAATACCGGCACCACTGCCCGGGCGTAATCCTCGGGGGTTGGTGCAGGATCGGTATCATGGTGGTAGGGAATGCCGAGGCCGCCGCCAAGGTCAATAAATTCAAGGGTGACACCTATCGCGGTCAGGTCTTTTGCGACTTTTACCATCACTTCGGTAGCTTTCACAAAAGGTTCGATCTCGAGGATCTGGGAACCGATGTGACAGTGGACCCCGACCGGGACAACATTACTGCACGCAAGTGCTTCCTTGTATGCGGCCAGGATCTGCTCATGGGCAATGCCGAACTTGCTTGATGCTACCCCTGTCGCTATTTTCGGGTGGGTTGGAATGCGGAGTGCGGGGTTGACCCGGAACGATATACGGGCTTTTTTACCGCCTGCTTTTGCAACAGCATTGAGCTGGTGAAGTTCGTCCAGCGAGTCAACCGACACGGTGATACCATTCGCGACGGCGAGGGCGAGGTCGCCCGGGCTCTTTGAACTCCCATTAAAGAGGAGATCTGCCGGTTTCATTCCTGCAGATAGCGCGAGCTCGAGTTCCCCGGGTGAGAAGACATCGGCGCCGGCACCGAGTTTTCCCAGCGCCCGGAGAAGTGCGATGTTGCCATTGGCCTTTGCAGCATAGAGCACTTTCGATTTCGGGTACAGCGTAGCCAGGGCTTTCTGGTACCGCGCGTAATTATCGCAGATCCGCTGTTCATCAGTAACATAGAGCGGGGTCCCATACTCATTGGCAAGGGCCACCAGGTCATGCGGACCGATGGCAAGGTGCCCGCCCTGAACTGACAGGTGTGGGGGAAGTTTCACGCCGGAAGCCCCCTCATCCTTCCCAGTGCTTCGATGATGCGTTCCTTCGGCCGGGTCAGCGCAAACCGTACATAACCCTCACCCCAGCGTCCGAAGCCGAGACCGGGTGTAACGACAATTCCCGCCTTATCCAGCATCATCGCGGAGAATTTCATGCAGTCTTCGACCTGCATCCAGACATAAAATGTCGCCTTGGGGGCGGGGACATTGTAGCCCAGCTCGTTAAGTCCTTTTACAAGAATGTCACGCCGCTCCTGGTAGACTGCACAGGCTTCCCTGACACAGTCCTGTGGCCCTGAAAGGGCCGTGATTGCGGCATGCTGCACGGCGTTGAACACACCTGAGTCCACGTTGGTCTTGACACGGCCAAGCCCGGACAGGATATCAGCGTTGCCTACCGCCATACCGATTCGCCAGCCGGTCATATTGTAGGTCTTCGAGAGGGAGTGCATCTCGACCCCGACTTCCATCGCTCCTTTCACCTCAAGGAAAGATGGTGCACGGTACCCGTCATAGGCAATTTCCGAGTAGGGGTTATCAGAAACGACGGTGATATTGTTCTCGCCGGCAAAATCCACAACCTCTCGGTAGAAATCAGTTGTCGCGACAGCGGCCGTAGGGTTATTCGGGTAGTTGATGAACATGAGTTTTGCTGTTTTAAGGACCTCCTTTGGAATGTCCGAAAGGACAGGAATAAAATTATTCTCCCGTGTAAGCGGCATCTCATGTACCCTTCCTTCAGAGAACAGCGTTCCCGTGTAGTACCCCGGGTAACCGGGACTTGGAGCGAGCACGTAATCACCGGGATCTACAAAGGCCTCACCAATATGGGTAATCCCGTCCTTTGATCCCATCAGGGCGAGTACTTCTTTGCCCGGGTCCAGAGATACCCCGAACCTTGTTTTATACCAGTCTGCAACAGCACTCCGGTACTGCGGCATTCCGGCATAACTCGGGTAATGGTGGTTTTCCACGTGTTGTGCCGCCTCGCAGAGAGATTCCACGATATGGCGTGGTGTCGGGAGGTCCGGGTCACCCACCCCGAGGTCGATGACATCAACGCCGTCCCTTATTTTCCCGGCCTTCATCTCATCGATTCGGGCAAAAAGATAAGGGGGAAGCTGGCCCATACGTTTTGCGTACATCGGGACATATTTTGATTTAATGCGATACATCCCTTTCGGCAGTGTAATCACGAACGGAGTAACTTTGTGGTGTATACAGTGCCCGTCTTTTGGCAGACATCTTATCTGAACCCCGCTGGTCGACTGTTCGCTTCCCTGTTCCCTTAAAGAGAGTAACCTTCCTTCACGATCCATCAATTCAGCAGATAAATGAGATTAAACGATGTAAAAACAGTTTCATGACCTTATTCATTCACGATAGGGATGCATTTTCCCATAATTCTTGAAAAACCCCTCTCAGCTGGGAATTCAGGACAGGATCACGAATCCTGATCATTGCATAAGGCCGGGCGAGATCTCTTTGATCCTCAGGTTCAAAAATGCATGTTGTTTTGTCCACAAGTATGAAGTTATGTTCAGTGTTGCAAACCCGGATTTCAACCAGATCATGGTACAGTTGCCGGGTATCCTCATCCTGGATGCAGGAGGCGATTTGAGAAAAGAAATTTAAATAAGGGGAATTGGGGTAAATTATTTTTACAAAAATTCCCCTTTTCAAAAGACTAACCAGGTTGTTCATTAATGAATATAATGTTCTTTCATCAGGTTCTGAATTAAAAGAACCATAACGAATCTGAGTAACATATATCACTTCTTTTTTCGCTTCGTTGTGTATCCGTATGAAATAATTCAGGATATCTTCATTGCTATACATAATTTGTAAATCCTGAAGATTGGGTGATGTTTGATTTTTTCTCTCTAAACCCTGTTCGAGTTGAGTTATGGTATTTTTTAAATCCTCCCGCTGTTTTTCGTGTTCGATATAATATTTCATATAGATTCTCTGAAACGCAATTTCCGGAATGATGGCTTCGTATTTTTTTGGCCTTCCGGAATGCTCGATAATTATTTCATTTATGAGAAGTTGGGAGAGCGTTTCATAGATTTTTCCCATAGGGACATGAGATTCTCCCGACAGAATTCTCGCATCAAGTGGGCCTTTTCGAAGCAGGCAGGCATAAATTAATGCCTGGTATTTAGAAAGACCGATCTTCTGGAGCAAATCGAGGTCAGACATTAAACTTCCTTGAGTTTATTTGGTGTGAATTGTTTAAATCACTATACCGAGAGAATACTGATTATGACATCTATTACGACGAATCCCCAGTTTCCCCTTGAAGTCGTCAAGGCATTCTTTGCTGCAATGGCGACGCTCGACTACGACACGGCACTTTCGTATGTTTCCGATGATTGTGAGTACGATAACTTGCCCATGCCTGAGGCCAAGGTCTACGGGCCGGATGGTATTCGTGCCTTGCTGGAGCCATTTTTTGCGCCAACGCTCGAAAACGAGTTTGTTGTGCTGCGCGAAGCGGCACAAGGCCCCGTCGTATTTATGGAGCGACTCGATCGGCACCTCCTCCCAAATGGCTGGGTTGAGTTGCCCGTCACGGGTGTGATGGAAGTGCACCATGGGCGCATCACACTCTGGCGAGAGTACTTCAACCTGCCCACGATCGCACCGATGTTTGCCCCGTTCCTAACAAAATCAACGTAAACTGCCTATAAGAACGTCGTTGCAGCGGTGAGATCAGAGCTAAAGGAATCGAGCATCTCTTATAAATTAGCAGATGGAAAATCGTTCGAGGCCCCCCTGTGTCACCATAGGGGCTGTCGTCTTCGCATGAATCTATCCTTTAATTTTCATCAAAAATAATTCCTGCGATTGCAGGAGAGGATAATTATCCTCGAAATTACATTCCTGCACGGGAGAGAATTGTGTCAGCGACGCTATCCGCACTCTTGAAGGGGAAGTCGCTGGCGGTCAATAGCTTTCCTGCTTCTCCGGCGGTCATCTTCACAGCCCCTACCTGGCAGGTTGTGTCTGCACCCATTGGAAATGCTGCAATGAGGTCTGCGGGGGTCTTGATAGGAAATTTTGCGCCTTTGAGTGCTCCTGTGATTTGCGCATGGAGCTGGTCTTTTACAGATTGTGTCATGGTTCTTACCAACTCATACTGGATCGGTTTGTGATATATACGTGAGCGTCATAAAAATATACTAAGTAAAGTTACTACAGTTGCATGACCTTTACAGTAATATTGTTGAACCACGTACCCTGAGAGTAACGAGGCAGGAATGGCAGGTACATCATCGGCATCTCAATTAAATGAAATCAAAACCGAAATCAACGGTCTAAGGAATGAATTAAAACGCTTTATCGAAAATGCGAACACACAGAACATTCAGGCTGTAGTCAGCGATCTGAAAAACAACTATGCAAACCTTTTCGTGAACCACCATGTCGATACAGCACATACCGAATTATCGAAAAATATGGTTCCTGATTGTAAAATGCAGGAAAGCTGTTTTGCAGTATTCATGGAGTTTTTACAGGCCTCTGCGACACATATCAAAGATGAACGGGTAAGCGAAGATCTCGTTATATCGTTCCGCGAACAGTTGAAGGGCATGAGAAAAAAAGGCCCATTTGAACGCTGTGATACCTGTTTCCAGGAAGTTAGCAGGCTCTTTGAAAAACAGGTTGACCTCATCAAGTCGCTTGGGATCTATGAACGTTCAAATAAGGAAAATCCACTATGTGCTGTTGTATCTGATGACGACCTGGTCAGGAATATCCTTGAGCCCGTAGCTAATGTCCAGCGGTTCCAGATATTAAAATCCCTTACCGGGCAGACCCGAACCTTTTCAGAACTTTCACAGGTGACCGGACTCCGTGGTGGAAACCTGTTATTCCACATCAAGAAACTTACCGATACAGGAATGATCCTTCAGCGACATGAACGAGGGGATTATATTATTACTGATAAAGGCTGGAAAACACTTAATAGGATAATTGACCTATATTCCGCACTTAATCCCTGATTTTGTAGACCGATTTATTCTAAAAAGACAATAATCCAGTCGGCTGTCACAGTCAACAGTGTGCTGATTTTTTTTAAATCTTGAAAATATGGTCAGGGAATTAGTATAGAAAAAGTATGCAAAAAGCGAACACGTACGTTCGTTTTGCGTACATTTGGACATATTTTGATTTAATGCGATACATCCCTTTCGGCAACGCGATCCAGGACCGGGCATCATTGCTGGGATTATTTTTTTTAAAAAAGTTTACAGTATCCCGGGGCCGTAGGTATACAGATCCGCCTAATCAGCCTGTGCATTCATGATAGGGAAAAAGGCCCAACTTTGGAGGCCAAAAAGGTCCCGCGAAAAATAAAAGATTTCATGTCCCCAGCGGGGACTCATTCATGCCGAGGAAATCGAGTGCGTTCTCCCCGTATTGGACGGGTGCATACTTGGACCCGAAATGCGGGAGTCCCTTGAACCGCACGAGCCACGATCCGTTGATCTGCCCGGCAATCTGGACCGTA
>JAPKXR010000221.1 GCA_026394715.1 Methanomicrobiales archaeon
AAGAATGCGTTATTATTCGGCCTGTTTTTTGGCCTGATCCTGTTACCCTGTAACCCAGCCCCTATAATCCTTCTCTTTGCGTTAAGCGTGAATGCGGCGGACGTTTTGGAAAATATTGTGATCCTTATCGCTTTCTGTATCGGTATTGCCATTCCGGTCCTGCTGATATCCCTCATCCCTGCTGCAACAAACTACCGGCTGGTGCGTGTTCTTACGTCCCACCGGAGGTTGATTAGTATTGTATGCGGACTTTTCATGCTGGTCCTCGCGCTCTATTACCTTGTCTGGGTATTTCATCTGCCTGAATTGCTGGTTACGTCGATGACAAATTTTACCGGTAAATTTTGAATATACTAATATATTTTCAAGTCTTTTTTCATACGAGATGTATGGCGCTTCGGTCGATTAACTTTCCCGGAATTGGCACAAAATATGAGCTCGTGACAGAAAAGGATGACACAATCGCCATTTTTTTCCTTAAAAATGGCAATATCCAGATGTACACCCTTCCCCATGATGGACAGACTCCCTGTGTGGCGGAGCTCACCACCGCTGAGGCGAGAAGGCTTGGTACCATTATGACCGGGGCTATCATGGAAGCTGACAAGGAGAGCGTGGAGATCGCTTTTTCCGCCCTCTCTGACCTCCGGATCAGTATCCACACGTATGTTATCGGCAAATCAATGGCCGGCAGGTGCATAGAAGACCACCAGATCCGTGCGAAAACCGGCGTGACAATTATCGCCGTTTCAAGGGGTGATACAAACATTGTCAATCCACCCCCAAGTTTCATGTTCCAGGAAGGCGATGCGGTCGTTGCCATTGGAGAGACCGATCAGCTGAAAACATTCGAACGTGAGTTCATGGTGGGTTAATGGAAGGACTAATAATCGCTCTCTTTGTCTGCCTGGTCCTCCTCATCATTACGAAATATCTTTCCTGGCCGGTAATCCCCTTCTATATTATTGCAGGGATTGCGCTTGGGGCCTCAGGGCTGAACCTTGTCCAGGTCAGTGAGTCCTCAACATTCTTCTCCGAGCTCGGCCTGATCTTCCTCCTTTTTTTCATGGGGCTCGAGATCAAACCAGATCGGATCCTCTCCAACCAGAAGACCTTCTTCTCGAGCGGCCTGATCGATCTCAATATCAATATGCTAATCGGGTTCCTGGCTGCCTACATTATCGGGTTCACGCTTACCGAATCACTCGTCATTGCTGCGGCTTTCTTCATCAGCAGCACGGCAATGACCGTTGCATCCCTTGTGGAGAATAAGAAACTGATGATGAGGGAAGCAGAAACTATCGTCTGGATGATGGTATTCGAGGATATTGTACTGATTATCTTCCTCACACTTCTTTCAACGTCAATAAATAATCCACTTGGGTTTATAGGGAAGATAGCGGTAATTCTGCTGGCTTTCTATATCATATCGCATTATGGAAAGAAATTAATCCAAAAGGCGATCAACCGTGACGACGAACTCCCGGTATTCCTTACCTTTGCCGCAGTGGTCATCATTGCATTCGGGTCAAAGGCAATCGGTGTACCTGAAACACTGATGGTAATTGCATTCGGAACAGCGCTCGCTTCAACGGACCCTGCTGCGTTTGAAGCACAGGCCCGGCCGTTTAAGGATGTATTCCTGATAATATTTTTCGTGTTCTTTGGGATCAGCGTGGATTTCTCAGGTGGGGTACCGGTTATGCTCATTGTTGCCCTCAGCATCCTTGCGATCATATCCAAACTCGTTTCCGGCCTGTTGATTGGGAAAGTCGTACACGGGAGTAAGGGGTCTGGTATCGAAATCTGGGTAAATACAATTGGAAGAGGTGAGTTCTCCATTGCACTAGCTGCATTGTATGGTTCTCCGGTGGTATCGTCGGCGATTGCAGCGATGGTAATTATCACCTCAATTGTGGGCTCTTTTTCTGCGAAATACAGTGGCCCCCTGCAGGACCTGTTTACAAGAGGTAGAAAAGGCGACCCTGATCAGGTACCTGCAGGAAGCGGTGAAACAATTTCCTGAAACGACCGATCGCATACCGGGGTCATACACGCATGGGAAATTTTGATATGTTCCCCTGTATCAAAATCCTGGGAAAAAAGGGAATGCATCACGGGGGTGAGGGAAAAAGATCAGGAATCCAGGTGGGTCAGCTCAGATCTCACGGTGAGAAATACCGGTCCCCGGATGTCGATCTTTTTCTTGTTGTCGGTAATGGCCCGCATTGCATACCCGGCGACTTTGATGTTGATATCACTTGGGAGCTTCGCCATCTTCACCTGTACTGTTTCAGATTTCCCGCACCGGGCTGCATCTTCTATCCGTGCGGCAGCAAGAGAGGATGCAGCGTCGAGGTAACTAATTCCTGTCGGCGCGCCTTCAATTCTTACCTGCTGCCATTTTTCATTATCCGGGACCCCTAGGACCGACCCCTGGAACACGAAAATTTCATTGAAGCAGGCAGGACCGCACAATTTAGAATTGGATTCTGGTTCTTCGACAAAAACCGTCATCTTGTGACCTGATAGTTCCCCCTCCCATGCTTTAAATGAACAGGGCCCCGGTTCGGCCGCATGTAATGTGGCGGTATTCCGGACTGCCGCCGCGATCACCTGCCCGGTAGGGGATACTGGTTGTTCACGGTACCGTATTGCACGGGCTACCTGCCGGTCGGTAAGGGCCTCCGGGAAGAACTGGGGGTGGGTGAGCTGCCTCACGTCATTGGAATGATAGTGGATCATCGCGAGCCGTTCCACCCCGAGACCCAGGTTCATTACCGGGACTTCAATTCCATATTCTGCAAGTGCTGACGGGGAGTACATGCCGAATGTCGCCACTTCGACCCAGTCATGAACCGGGTGCCTCGCATACACTTCTGTCTGAGTATCAGGCATGTAGTACTTTGACCTCTTTTCATCAGGCCGGAACTGAAAATCTGTATAACCGAAGGCAGACAGGAGTGCTTCACTGACTGCCTTTCCCTCTTCATTGGTTATATCCTCCCCTGCAACGATACAGGAGGCAGAATGGTAACTCATCAGCCGGGTTGGTCCCTCTTCCTGTTCCCTCCGAAAACAGCGGTCAACGGAAAACTGCCTGATTGGCAAGGGTTTCTTGTCCCATATTGCCCCCAGTGTCATGAACCACCCGCTGGTCATGTGGCTCCGGAGTGTGCTCCGGGACGATTCAGGTGTGAGGGCACGGAACTCTGGAAATACGGCATCAAGGATATGGACGACCAGTGCGTCGTCAACCCCTAGTACTTTTGATAATTCACAGGTCAGCTCGTCCCCGTCTATTTCAGACTTCTTGTATGCGTGCAGGGTCTCCCGTAACCGTTCTTCGGTCTCCTTTGTCATCGGCTGGGGCGGCTCATGATGTCCCGCCGGTCCGGGGGTGACAGGACCCGTGTGGGCAAGCGGTCCTGCGTGCCGTTTTAAGAGATCATTGATTTCATCGAGCTGTTTTTTAGCTATCCCCACGTTAGGCCGCGGGAGCCCGCCGAGGTAAAAAACCCGATCCAGTACTGCCGATGCTTCGGGGCCGAACTGCCGGTATACGTCCTGCTCCTCAATGATGATCGGGTTTGCAGCCTCGTCAAAACCAATCGAGAGGTAGGTCTCCCTGAGCCGGTTGATGGTCTCAAAAATCGGGTGTGACTTTGCCCTCTTATATTCAAGTCTCGGGTACGTTGCATTCGGGAGCGGGGGCGTCAGGACTGACGGACCCTCGTGCCATGCATTCTCAAAGTTTTCTTTTGATCTTTTTTTAACTGAATCCGCATCAAATCTCATGACTCACGCTCCATACATACAACCCGTGAGAGGGAATTTTCATCAGCTATAAAATATCCTGAATGCTCTGCAATCTGCTCCGCAAACTGTCGCACGTGTGCATGTTCAGGCATGTTGCTTCGCTGCAACCGTTTTCGACTGTATCCAAGATACATGTATCCCTTTACCTCGATGTAATCTGCCCCCGAGTCAGCAACCAGGCGTGCGTACCCTTGGGGGTCAATGTCGTTTATGCCCTGTACAAGAGTAATGCGAATTGCAGACCGCCTGCTGTCAAGTATTGCCAGGCTCTCCTTCAGGTTCTCCCAGCTGTCTTCCACGGGCCGGCAGACACGCTCGTAGGTAGCCTTGTCAGGGGCGACGAGTGAGACATACATCTGGAACGGCCGGCACTGCCTGAGTACCTCCGGTCGCGTCCCGTTACTGACGAGAAATGTTGTGCAGCCTTCAGCGTTGAAAAGGTTGATTAATTCCGGTAGTCGGGAATATAGAGTAGGTTCGCCGGAAAGTGAAATTGCAACGTTTTTTGGTGTAAGTGCTTCTGAAAACTGCTGCTCAGTGACATACGGGGAGACTTTGTACCCGGAAAGTGCCCTCTTCTGGAGCCGCCTGAAGTTCCCGATGATCTCTTCCGGCGGGCACTCGGATTCCCCGGGCATTTCATGTTCGAATGACCGCCAGCAGAAGAGGCACCGGTGGTTGCACTGCAGGGTAGGGGTCATCTGCACACAGCGATGGCTGTCTATCCCGTAAAACTGGTGCTTGTAGCACATCTCCCCTCCCTTCAGTGCACGCTTGCACCAGAGGCAGGGCTTCACGGCGGCAGTTGACGTTTCGGAAAAAAACTGGTAGCCCTGCTTCTTCAGGGCGTCACATGGTGCTGATTGCATCGATACCAAGAGATTCCAAGGATTCTTTGAGTGTATTTTTCGCTGCCGTTACAAGGGTCAAGCGGCTTTGCCGCGTGATGCCCTCGCTTTTCAGGACGGGTTCATAGTGGTAGAACGCATTGAACTGGTCAGCAAGCTCTCGGGCGTAAGTGGCAAGGAGGTGGGGTTTCAGGTCCTGTACCACCTCTTCGATTATCGCCGGGAACTTTGCGATGTGTTTTGCAAGTGCAATACCATGCGGGTCTTTCAAATCGTAAGCCTCTGAAAATTCCCCTGCCTTCTCAAGGATACTGCATGCCCGTGCATGTGCGTACTGGATATAGGGGCCGCTCTGCCGCTCGAAGTCCAGGGCCTCTTTCCAGTTGAATATGGTACTCTTTTCAGGAGAAATCTTTACAATATCATACCGTATTGCTGCAATTGCGACCGAAACGGCAATACTTTTGCGTGTATCTTCGTTTAGTTCGGGCCTCCTGACGGTGACCTCCGCAAATGCGCGTTTTGTCACCTCGTCCATCAGTTCGTCGGCTGAGACGAATTTTCCTGCCCGGGTGCTCATTGCACCTTCAGGGAGTGAAACGAATTCAAAATAGATAATATCCGGGGCTTTCTCTCCTACCAGGTGCATGGTCGCCTGAAGCTGCCCCCCGATCAACTTATGGTCTGCCCCAAGGACATCAATGACCCGGTCAAAATTTTTACCCTTCCACATGTGGTAGGCAAGGTCCCGGGTCGCATATACGGTTGTCCCATCTGTCCGCCTGAGCACATATTCCTTTTCAAACCCGGCGGCTTTCAGGTCAAGCCATACCTTTCCGTCTTCGTGGTATTCCGGAAGCCGGTGGAGCCTGGAAAGGAACCTTTCCGTGTCACCATTTCTTACGAAATCGCTCTCCCAGACAAACCGGTCGTGATGGACTCTCAGGCGCCCCATTGTTACGTGGAAACCGTCGAGGCACTGCGTTACGGCAGACCTAAATTTCCTGACTGTTGCATTCTCGGAGCGCTCCACCTGTTGCATCAGGGTATCCACTTCAGCCACAAGCCCGGGGTCGGACGCAAGTTCCCTGTTCGCAGCAATGTAGATCCTCGCTACGTAGTGATCAGCTTTTTCTCCGTCCATTGCGCCGGTATCGAGGTGATCAAACCCCCACACCACGATCGCGATCTGCCGCCCCATATCATTGACATAATACTGGACTTCAAGCCTGTACCCGGCTTTGCGGAAACAGCGTGCGAGGGTATCGCCCAATATGGAATTCCTGATATGCCCGACATGGAGCGGGCCGTTCGGGTTTGCACTCGTATGCTCCAGGACAACGCGTTCCCGTCTCTGTGGCTGGCTACCATACCCGGGTTTCACCGCTTCTTCAAGGGTCCTGCTTACATAGGACGGTCCGAAAAGGAAATTGATATAGGGTCCTTTGACCGTAACCTGGATATGTTCAAACGCCGGGTCACCGTGTAGCTCCCGTGCCAGCTCTTCTGCGATTATTACGGGGCTCTGCTTCCTCTCCTTTGCGAGGGTGAACGCTACGGTGGAAGCTAGGTCCGCGTGTTCCCCACCATCGGTCAGCTGCACATCATGAAGGCCGGTCCGTGACTTCAGCGCGTTTTCAATCGTTGTATACATCAAAAGAAACATTAATACCCTGTCCTGTATCGCAATATGGCTGCAATACCGCCAAAAGCTGTAAAAAGAATTGAACCCTCCTCAAAATCATCTGAGATTATTTCCACCTTTGCATTGCTCTGGTCGGCAATTTTCGTCAGTTCCTCGATAATATCAACCTCTTCCTCAAGGACCATCGGAGCTGTGCATTTCGGGCAGTTACCAAATTCCAGGTCTTTAACGGTTTTACCTGCCTGGAGTACTACGGTATAGTTTTTGGTATGGCCACAACTTGGGCACCTGATTGTTAACCTGGATTTTCGAAGGCTGGCTGACAGCAGGAGTATCTCAACGGCGCCGAGTTCGAGATTTTTCCTGACATTCTCCTCGCCGTACGAGGCAACACCGTTATCCTTGACCAACTCTTTCAGGAATCGCTGCATCACCGCTTTTTCCTTCACCACGGTCATTCCCTTGAGCGCGTCCTCTGCGGCATCGACCAGTTCATCGAGACCGCTTTCGTTGGTATATGCCACATCAAAAATACCGATGATCCGTTTCTGGATCTCGTGGTGGAGGAAATCTCCCGCCTCAAATTCTTCTTTTGTCGGGCTTGGTCCCCCGATCAGGACACCTTTGAACCTCTCAAAGAAGTCTTTTTCTGCGAGGAAAATTGCACTTGAGCGTTCACCGATTTTTGTATAAAATTCGTTAATTGCGATCTCTCGGAGTCGTCCAAACCTGGCGGCGGACTGTCCACCTTTCCGTTGTTTTCCCGGGACCGTGGATGTGACGCCCCCGATGGGCTCAATATGGTTGCCGCGGAGAAAACCCCAGTATGCCTCCCGGCGATCGAGGACCAGGAGGCCATACACACTCTTCTCCTCAAGCATCTGTCGCAGCGGCTCGAGCTCGAACTGGGAGCTGCACCGGTACATATAAAGGTGAAGTGGCTCCGGGGGTTCGATGATGGTACACTCCAGGTCGCTACGGTCACCGCCAAGCAGGATAGTACCGCAGAGGACTGCAAGACCGTTTGCCGGTGGTCTTTTATAGTATTTCAGGCGGGAAAGGATGGAAGAGATGGCGCTTTGGACATTCAGTTTCGTCTGTTTGCTCTTTATGTTTGCACACTGGCCGAATTCGTCCTTGAGCTGGTTGGTCACATCGTAAATCTGTTTGTCAGGGGGGATGTAGATTGTAATAAGTTCTGTTCCGCTTCCCTGCTTCGCTTCGAGCTTTTCAAGCGTCTTTTTAAATTCGTAGCGGCGTCGCGCCTCGTCCATCTCTTCAACTTCAGCCATACAGGAACTCCCGGTACCGGGTCAGTATCTATTTCACGCCTTCAGCCATAAATTTGAGTATACTCAGCTATCAGTACCTGGTCAACCTCACCATTAACACCGTGAGTCCCGTTGAATGAGAAAAACTTCTTTGGATCCTTTGCCAGGTCATACAGTTTCCTCCCGTCGCCAAACGGGATAATCGGATCACCCGGCGCATGGAACAGGATGACGGATCTCGGGGAAATTGCACCGATGTAGACGTCCGGGTCGATAGAGAGGAGGAATTTTTTTGCACTCTCTAAATACGTTGGATTGTCTCCTGCCCTTCCAAATCCCGATGTCGATATTCCCACGAACCCTGCGAAACCAGGGTCAATTGCAGTAGCTACTGCTGCATACCTTCCTCCGTTACTTTCGCCTGAAGCATAGACCGGGACATCGTACCGGGATGAAAGGTACTGCTGCGCATTGATCATATCACATACCGTATCGTAGTATTCAGGGAACCCCTCTTTCTGGTAAAGGTTGAAGTCCTTCTCGAAATCAAGCGGATAGCCTGGAGTTTCACCCCCGTTTCCCCTGATATCAAGGACAAGGTAGGCATAACCGTTTTGTGCGGAGGAAACTGCCCTCCCTTCATGCCCCTCTTTCTTGTTCCCCGCCCCGGGTGCATGTACAAACGCGGCCTTCGGACTCGCCGGTGCCGCAAGTAAGCCGAATACGTCTCCATGGGGCGTATGGAAAACCAGCCGGCTTATTGTTACATTGGCACCTGTTGAAAGGACGGTCTCGGTTACCTGGATCGGCGGGCATTGGACTGATAATACTCCTGATGAGTCCACTGAATAGGACCGTTCTGTCGGTGGTGTCCCCGTGCAGCCCGCCAGCAGGACACATACAAGGACTACAAATCCAACCTGGGCAATTCCGCCATATCTTTGTATATCCGGTCGCATGTTACCCCCTCAGGCAGCGGTACACAATACTGATGGTCTTTGCATCTGAAATCCTGCCGTCGAGACACATCTGATCCAGTTCCCGTCCTGTTACTGTCACCAGTTCGATCAACTCGTCCTCGTCTTTTTCAAAGGCATCAGACGGGGAGAGGTCCCGGGCTTCAAAGAGGTGGAGTTTTTCATCTGAAAAACCTGGTGTAGTATAGATCCACCCTTTTTCAACCAGTTCTCCCGCCTGGTAGCCCGTCTCTTCGATGAGTTCCCGTTTTGCGGTCTCTACCGGGGATTCACCCGGCTCAAGTTTGCCTGCGGGTGCCTCAAGGATGTAACATCCAACCGCAAACCGGTATTGCCGGATCAGGTGCCAGCATGAGTCCCGGCATTTTGGGAGGACGACCACGGCATCCCCGGGGTGGGCGATGACACCCTCTTTTGTCCGTCCATCCGGGAGCATATACTCTATACGTTCAATAAAAAGGCGTTTATTACGGAACAGATCCATTGGTCACTCCTGAGCATAGGGGATTGGATCCTGGATCCCGGCAGCCCCGAAGGCTTCCTTTCTGAAATGGCAGGAACCGCATACCCCGCATGCCATGTCTTCCCGCTGGTAACAGGACCATGTATGCTGGTAAGGAACGCCGAGAGTGAGGCCCCGGTCCAGTATCTCCCTTTTTGTCATCGATATAAACGGGGTTAGCAGCCGGATATGGGTGTCATCCCGGGTACCGGTATCGACCACGTTCTGAAACGCCTCGATAAACTGTGGACGGCAGTCCGGGTAGCCGCTATAATCCAGGGACTGCACGCCGATAAAGATCGCCTCGGCCTTCCGTGACTCGGCAAAGCTTGTGGCAATGGAAAGGAGGTTTGCATTCCGGAAAGGGACGTAGGTATTTGGGATGCCTGCGCGGGACTCATCGTATTCTTCAACCACAATTGACCGATCGGTAAGGCTCGAATCCCCGAACTGTGAAAGATAACCCAAGCTGACCTCGATAAACTCCTTTGCGTCCAGCAGTTTCGCAATAGTCTTCGCTGACTGGAGCTCACGTCGCTCTGTCCTCTGGCCATAATTCACATGCAATGCGTAGATCTCGTAACCCTGGTCTTTTGCGACATACGCGAGCGTGGTGGAATCCATTCCACCCGATAACAGACATATTGCTTTCATCAGCGGACACCGATTATTTTATGGAGCTGAACCTGGAACCTGACGGGAAGATTGTTGTCAAGTACGTAACATGCGACTCCATGGTAGTCAGATCCTGCCACGGGTGAGAAAAAGATCTCCCCCCTGATCGGGTGCTGCTGAATTACCTCCGCCGCATACTGGCAGTCTTTCTGGTCACCGACGACAAATTTCACACTATCCCCCGAGGAGATTTTTCTGAGCAATGCCAGGTCGCTCTGTTCTCCGGATGACGGGCACTTGACATCCATGCAGATGGTAGCATTATCCTGTACCGGCCCGAAATCGATTGTGCCGTTGGTTTCGATTTCGATTGAGTGTCCAAGCCTGCTGAGGCGGGAAAGAAGTACACGAAGCTCTGATGCCTGGAGAAGTGGTTCCCCGCCGGTAATGCAGATTTCCTTGCAACCATACTCGTCTACCTGCCGGATGATTTCGTCGTTGTCGATCTCCGCTCCCTCGTCGTGTGAATGCTGTGTATCGCACCAGCTGCAATTCAGGTTGCATCCGGCAAGCCGTATGAACACCGTGGTTTTTCCCTGGTCCCTTCCCTCCCCCTGGAGGCTTTTAAAAATTTCAATCAGTTTCATTAGTAATCTCTGCAAAACAGGTCGGAGACTCCCAGACCCTTATTTTTACAACAATGGCGTCAAGGCCTGTTGATTTACACTCGGAATTAATCCGTTCCCTGATTATATCTGCCAGCATCTCACTGGTCGGGTCTCCCGGTGTCCTGATGACCGGCTGGAACTGTTCGAGACACATAACCATCGGGTCTTGTTCGTTCAGGATCACCTGGTGATCATAGTATTCTATCGTCTCACGAATCAGATTGTAGTCCGCGAGGATCCCGGTGACCTTGTCGACGTAACCCCGGACCCAGACCTCCACCTTCCAGCGGTGACCGTGAAGGTTTGCACATTTACCATTATAATGGAGCAAACGATGACTTGCGTCGAAATATGCGTTCTTGTAAATCCGGGAAATCATTGTAAGAATTATGCGGGACGGGGATATAATATTATTATCAATAGAGACTAACACATACAGGCAAGCGAGAGCAATTGCACAATATATAAATTTGTTCCGCGCGTTTGTATTATATCTCAGCGAGATACATATGCATCCATAAAAACCAGATTTGCGAGGGTATTTAATGGGACAGGGTAAATTTGCAGCGAGAAAACTCACTCGCGACTCAAAAAAATTCAGGTGGAGTGATCCCACCTATGCACGGCGTCAGGACCAGCTGGATCTAAAATCCGACCCATTACAGGGTGCGCCTCAAGGGCGCGGGATCGTCCTCGAGAAAATTGGGGTTGAGGCCAAGCAGCCGAACTCCGCGATCCGGAAATGTGTTCGTGTTCAGCTCATCAAGAACGGGCGCCAGGTCACTGCATTTGCAGTCGGTGATGGTGCTATTAACTTTATCGATGAGCATGATGAAGTTGAGATTGAGGGTATTGGTGGCAGGCTCGGGCGTTCCATGGGGGATATCCCCGGTGTCCGGTATGTCGTTACCAAGGTCAATAACGTCTGCCTCCACGAAATGGTAATTGGCAGGAAGGAGAAACCACGAAGGTGATTTTTGTGGCAGAGAACGAGAAAAAAGAGACGAAGAAACTGCTCTTTAACCAGTGGGATATGAGCGAAGTCCAGATTAATGACCCTGCCCTTGTGCGGTATATCAACCTCCATTCCATGATTGTACCCCATTCATGTGGAAAATTTACCCGCCAGGAGTTCAATAAGGCAAACATGCTGATTGTTGAGCGCCTGATCAACAGGCTCATGAAGTCATCGAAGAATACAGGGAAAAAGACCCTTGCGATTCGAATTGTCACGGATGCATTCAATATCATCAATAAGAAGACAAAGAAGAACCCGGTTCAGGTCCTCGTGGAAGCGGTAACAAATACCGGTCAGAGGGAAGAAACGGTGCGGCTTAAATATGGTGGTATTAATGTTCCGAAATCAGTCGATACAGCACCTCTCCGCCGTGTCAATACATCCATGTTCTTCATATCCGAAGCGGTCTACAAGAATTCTCAGAAGAGCAAAAAATCCGCTAGTGCGGCTCTCGCTGATGAATTGATCGCGGCATCAAAAGGCGATGTAAAGACATATTCTGTGAACAAGAAGGAAGAACGTGAACGGATAGCAAAGTCCGCGCGTTAATTATTACAATCTCTTTTTAAAGGTGTTTTCATGGTTCGTGGCAAAAAAATGGTTGAGCGCGTAATGGAGCTCATGACTGAACCGGCCCACATCCGGAATATCGGTATTGTAGCACATATTGACCATGGCAAGACAACCCTTTCTGATAACCTGCTTGCAGGAGCAGGCATTATCAGTGAGGAACTTGCCGGTAAACAACTCTTCATGGATTCTGATGCGGAAGAGCAGGCACGTGGAATAACCATCGATGCCAGTAACGTCTCGATGGTCCACGAATATAATGGCCAGGAGTACCTGATCAACATGATTGATACCCCCGGACACGTGGACTTCGGTGGCGACGTTACCCGTGCCATGCGGGCTGTTGATGGGGCAGTTGTCCTTGTTGATGCGGTTGAAGGTACGATGCCCCAGACAGAGACCGTTCTTCGTCAGGCATTAAAGGAACAGGTTCGTCCCATACTTTTCATTAATAAAGTAGATCGGCTGATCAATGAACTCAAGGTGGATGAGATGGAGATGCAGATCCGCCTCGGGAAAGTCATTGACAAGGTCAACAAGCTGATCAAGGGTATGAACGAGGAGAGCTACAACAACGGCTGGAAGCTTGATGCATCATTAGGGACTGTAGCATTCGGTTCAGCATTGTATAACTGGGCTGTATCAGCACCCTACATGAAAAAGAGCGGTGTCTCGTTCAAAGAGGTCTTTGATAAGTGTAAGGCCGGGGATATGAAGAGTCTTGCACAGAGTAGTCCGCTCTCTGAAGTGTTACTTGATATGGTGGTCACGCATCTTCCAAATCCAAAGGATGCACAAAAACGTCGTATCGGTGTGATCTGGCATGGTGACAAGGAGAGTCCTGAAGGGAAGTCAATGCTCAACTGCGATCCAAATGGGCCGGTCTCCATGATGGTTACCGATATCTCGTTTGATCCCCATGCAGGTGAAGTTGCCACCGGTCGGTTGTTCTCCGGGAAAATGAAGCGTGGCGACGAAGTGTATGTAATGGGCACTGCCGGGAAATCAAACCGCCTTCAGCAGGTGGGTATCTTCATGGGGCCGAAGAGGGTCGAAGTGGAGGAACTTTTCTGCGGAAATATTGCAGCCGTTACGGGTCTTAAGGATGCAATAGTGGGCTCGACAATTACCTCCCTTGTGAATATAACTCCGTTCGAGTCCCTAAAGCATTATAGTGAACCGGTCATGACCGTTGCCGTCGAAGCAAAGAACATGAAGGACCTGCCGAAACTGGTTGAAGTGCTCCGCCAGGTTGGAAAAGAGGATCCGACACTTCAGGTAGCCATTAACGAGGAGACAGGGGAGCACCTCATTGCTGGGATGGGGGAACTCCATCTCGAGATCGTCACGGGTCGGATCAAGCGTGACAAGGGCGTCGAAATTATCACCTCTGAACCGATTGTTGTGTACCGCGAGACAGCAGTTCAGAAGGCAGGTCCGGTGGAAGGGAAATCCCCGAATCGTCACAACAGGTTCTATCTTGTACTTGAACCGTTATCTGACGAAGTCGTGGACCTGATCCGGAAAGGGGAGGTCTCGATGAACCAGACGGCTCTCGAACGGAGAGATATACTTGTTAAGGCAGGTATGGGAAAAGACGAGGCCAAGAGCGTCAAGGACATCAAGGGTACTAACATGCTCTTCGATATGACGAAAGGTATCCAGTACCTGAATGAGACGATGGAACTGGTTATTGAAGGTCTTCATGAGGCGCTTGCGGGTGGTCCGCTGGCGGACGAACCTGTCCAGAACTTAAAAATCAGTCTGGTCGATGTCAAGCTTCACGAGGATGCCATTCACCGTGGGCCCGCACAGGTTATTCCTGCAGTCAGGGGTGCTGTGAAGGCCGGTCTTCTGATGGCAGGGGACTCGCTCCTTGAACCCGTCCAGAAGATTCAGATTACTGTTCCGACTGACCAGATGGGGAATGCGACGTCCCAGATCCAGGGCCGCCGTGGTACAATCTTCGATATTATGAGTGAAGGCGACACCATTACGGTGGTTGGCAAGGCCCCGGTGGCAGAGTTGTTCGGGTTTGCCGGAGACATCCGCTCGGCAACGGAAGGTCGTGCCATGTGGAGTACAGAATTTATCGGGTTTGAACTCGTCCCGAATAACCTGGTCAAGGAAGTAGTCCTTGCAATCAGGAAGAGAAAGGGATTAAAAGAATCCGTCCCGACACCAGCAGATTACCTCGCATGAGGTAATTTTTCGGTTTTTTATCCCCTATGTGTGTTTCTGGGATTACCCGGTTAACGGGCAGTGGATTATTCATCTCATGATTTTATTCTGTCGTATTGAAAACAGAAGGGACAGGAAAACCCGATGTGCTGGAATTGGCAAAATCTTTTATAGTTTTGCCAAGAGAGGTTAATTCTGAATATTTAATAAAAAACGAATGATGAATGAAGAGGAATATAAAATGTGGAAGAAGTTATCTTTACCGTTAGTAGTCGTTGGGATAATTTGTATCGGGATCCTCGTTGCAGGCTGCACCGGGACTACCGGTCAGTCGAAAACCGTCTCCCCAACGGTGCCTGGTGGGCAGTCAAAGGCACCCGAACTTGTCGTTCCGGCATCTGTCACCGGGTTTACCCTGGAATTGAAATACGATCACGAACAGCCGATGTTCCAGGACGAGGAATATCTTGCAGAAGGCCTGTATAAACCTGAATTAAATTCCACCTATGAGGGCAATGTGGCGTATCTTGCGGTAATTGTTGATAAATTTGTGAATTCGACTGCAGCGGCCGCGTTTTATGAAGAAATTAACGGGACCCCCGTTACTATATCCGGAAATTCAGGGAAATATAATTATGATTCCGGCATAGGAATGGCATCGGTGGTCGTACTTCATTCGGATTTAATCCTTGGGAGTTCGGCCCAGGCCCCTGATAATATGGTCTCATTTGATGAAAAACTCCTCCGGAACGCAGCAATATCAGGGACCGACGCAGCTCTCCGGAACGTTTAATCCGCTTATTGAGGGTTCAGAGGGACTATCTTTCCCATTTCTCCTCGCTTTTTTTAAAGGTTACGAAAAATTGCCACAGGTCCGGTATCTCTGCGGTGTCCATTTCGGTGAGGCAGGAAAAGGCCTGCCAGGTACCAGTCCTGGAATCAGGTTGGGGGTCCACACCTCTCGTCCAGTTATCCGAAATGATTGAGTTATGCTCTATGTTGAATCGCTAGTACCGGTTGCCCGCGCTCAAATAAAACAAGTTATTTTCCGACGGGATTGCCGGTATCTGTTGACAAATCTTTCGGGGAAACTTTTATCTTAAAGTCAAATCACCAGGTCTCGCACAATAAAAAAAACACGGGTTAGTGAACCTATGGCAGGGATCCTAAATTCCCGTAATCCAGCAGGACCATTGAAAAAATCCAAACGTCCAACGAAAAGAAAAAAATTAGATATAGGGTATCCGGAGTCCCTTGCCGACACCGAATGTTTTCCTCTCATCGACGGTCTTCTGGTTCTTGCCGATCTTTTCGTTTGCCAGCTTTGTGACAAGCTCAAGACCTGGTTTCACCGAGTCGATTGCTTTCGTCTCGAAGCATCCGGCTGCGACTGACTTTGCCCAGATATCATCTCCCTTCTTGGACCTTACAAAGACCGTGCTCCAGCCATCGGGGCTGCCCACGGAACCGCAGGATACATCAGCAACCACGGAAAAAACATGTACTTGTGGGTAACCTTGAGTGGCAGTGGAACGACTGCGCCACGCTCGCTCATGAATGTGAACTTGCCCTTGCCGATCTCCATCTTCTTGACGGAGTCGAGGCTCATTGCCGCATGGTCTTCAGCCAGTTGTACGATACTCTGGTACGGGAAGTTCTCCATGCAGAAGATACCGACTGCGAGCGCAATCTTGTCGCTGACGTCACGGAGGCCAATTGGGTATAACTGGCCTTTCCTGACTGCCTGCATCTGGCACGGTGTGCCAACGATACCGACCTTGTCAAGACCGTAGCTGCGGGTTGCTTCCTTGATGAATGAGACATTCGGGCTGATGTTGTATTTCGTACCACGAGCTGCCATCAACTCTTCAATGGTGGTTGCAACCATTGGGCGTGGTCTCCACGGGTCGTCGCCGGGACCGGCAACGATTGCGCCGTCAATGATGCCCTCATCGAGTGCATATGCAAAGAGCGTGGTAACAATACCGCCGTCCTGTGCGCCCGCGAGGATTGCCTTGTCGGTGCTTCGTGCTGAGACGCATGATTTGTATTTACCGAGTTCTGCTCCCATTTTTTTCACCTCACTTCATCACCGTATCAATGAGTTCCATGATACTTTCGTATTCAGGTACCACATCGAAGCTGAACCAGCTTCTCGGGCACTGGTTGTAGCAGGCGCCACACTTGATGCAGAGGTCTCTTGTCCCCTGGGGCTTCCCGAACTCATGGGTAATTGCACGGACAGGGCATGCTGCAGCGCAGCTCCCGCATCCCATACAGAGACCCTGGTCGATCACTTCGGTCATCAGGTCGCAGAAGCACGCGCTTGTTCCCTTCTGTGCCGCCATCATGAGCGGTTTAAGGTAGTTTGTTGCAAGTGCTTTCTGTTCCGGTGAACCCTTCAGCAACAGGTATGCCATAATACAGACATTCCTGATCATCTGGGGAGTCGGAGCGCATCCGGGGATATATACATCGACCTTGATAAGGTCCCCGATCGGCAGGAATGATTCGTGCTGCGGCTGGTTTTGCTGACCCCCGCGGCAGAACCGTGTGATATTGCCATAACAGGCGCATCCGCCAACGGCTACCACAATTGCTGCCTTTTCTCTCGTCTGTTTAATCTCTTCAACTGAAAGTTTGTCATTAATGCAGACGGAACCCTCAACTAACGCGACATCCATTTTTGGGATGTGGCGAACATCTGCAAGTGTCAGACCGTATACGAGGTCTGCATACTTGTCCAGAATTGTCAAGAGTCCACCGTAGTTGTCTGCTAAAGACACAAGACAGCCAGTACATCCACTCATGTGCACATGGCCCACTGTAATCTTGTCTACCACAGGCTTAACCTCCTTTTTAGTTATTTCTGCCTTTGCTACGTCAGCTGATTTCTGCTGATCGTCTTTCTTGAAGACACTTGATAGTAGTCCCATAATTCACCCCTACTGTCTCTAACACTATCCGAATTGTTTTCGGAATTGCCTTTGTTACTTCATCAGAGAGCCCTATTTCGAATTCAGGGCTTGAAACACGTTTAGGCTGACACCCGATCACCGTGATGTGAATATCATCTTTCAGGCGATGGAGCGGTTCGGTCAGGTCCCATGAATGAGCGTCACGATACGAACCCGGCGGCAGATCCTCAACCCTGAGTTTGGTTATTGATCCAGGTTCTGCGCCGAAATCGACAGTATCAATGATAACAAGTTGCCTGGTCACTTCCGGATCAAGGAGCGTAAAAACAAAATGCGGGCCGCCAAGGCCTGCATCTATTATCGTCACATTGTCGGGAAGTGTAAGGTTCTGCATCTCTTCAATTACTGCCGGTCCAAATCCATCATCTGCAAACAGGGGGTTTCCACACCCTGCAATCACGATCTCGGAGAACAACATGTGTGCTACACTCACTGGATGAGTTTCTGGGCTACTAATTTGTTGTCTTCATCGATCACAATCATGTGGGTAGCACACGACACACAGGGGTCATACCCACGAACTACAATCTCTGCGAGCTGCCACGGTGCACCGGTGAGTGCAGCACTGCAGGTCGCGAAATTCCAGGTGGTTGGCACGAGCATTGAGTACCAGAGCACTTTGTTGTCCTTGACCCTTGCAAGGTGCACATCGGTGCCACGTGGTGCTTCGTTTGCTGACCATCCCATTGAGCCGTCACCACAGGGGATCTCGTCCGCAAGGACAGGACCTGAGGGGTCGTACTCGTCAAGTGCATTCATCATCGCGTATAAGCTGTCCGTGTATTCCATTTCACGGGCGATGTTCTGACCCTGGGTTCCCTTCTCATCATAACCCTTGAATACTGCGAGACGTGCACGTGGTCCGACTTCAACGGGTTGGCCGTCATACATCGGGATACCTGTGCAGGCTTCCATCTGAGGGTTCACTTTTGTCCCTACAGGGGATGTCCCGCCAATCGGGTAACTCGGGTCTGCAAGATCGACTTCCATCTCACCCATGTACCAGTCCCATGGCCGTACTTCTTTGAATCGGTCATAGTCCCAGGTCGGGCACTCGTCCAGGCTTGTGCTTCCATAGAACGGATGTGTTGCCATGTAGCCCTGGTTGTGGAACCCGAGGTCCTTTGGGATTGCAATCTTCTTGCCACCAACTTCCGCCCAGTCCCTCTTGTGGAAGTTCCGGATGACCGCAATCATGAAGTCCATCTGCTGGTGGGCGAGTACGAGGCCCTCTTTGGCGAGGTCGTACATCTTGGCCTTTGCCCGCGGGGTACATGCCTTGTACATACCACCGATGCGCGGGTTGCTCGGGTGCACGGCTTCTCCGCCGGCGACCTGACCAATGGTCTGACCAATTTCACGGAGTCTCTGGATACGCTTTGCAACGCTGCGCACTGGCTCTTCAGGAGTGAACGGGTTGATCTTCGTATCGGTGCCCGGAATATACAAATCGGGCAGGATCAGGATGTCATGCAGTGCATGGCTGTGCAGTCTGTTTGCCAACTGAAGGATCACTCGCAGGAGGTATGCATCCTGGGGTATTTCACACCCGATTGATGCCTCCATTGATTCTATCCCTGCAAGTGTGTGGGCAATCGGACAAATACCACAGACACGGGACGCAATCTTTGGGACCTGCTCCATCGACTTACCGACGGCGAGCCTTTCAACGCCCCTCACCGGGGTAATGGAACACCAGTTACCCGTTTCGATGATACCTGCGTCGTTAACCTTCAAGACAAGCTTTGAGTGTCCCTCGTGTCTTGTGGTTGGGGAAATCTCTACAACTTTCGACAATATTATCGCCTCATCTTATGCTGAGTTGTTCAATATTCGATACCGGTGTAATCCACACAAATCTCTTTGAAGGAGATCTTTTGACCGTACCTAGTACGTTCAGCTTAATTTTACAACTTCCAATTATATATCTGCTTTGCAATTCTCCTGATAGTGCCGATTTCGCGGAAGAGAAGAGAGATAATCCATGTTTTTCCAGTCTTCAGATTAGAGGGGGCCAATGATGTTTGTGACATCCCAACCGTATGCCGGAGGGGAAGGGAAGCGGTTGATATGGGTCCTGATCCTGTTTCTTTCTATCCTGGAATAATAATGGCAGGATCCGGAAAATCATGGGGATCTACCTGTATAATTATTGGTGGGTTTAACCAGCTGTACGTGGCAATCTATCCCCAGAACCGGGGAAAAGGCAGTTAAATTTGCAAGGATAGACAAAAAATGAAAAATTACTGGATCTCGCCGTTCAGCTCGACGAAAAGCTCTGCGATTGTTGCCTGGCGTTCCGCATAGGCATCATGTTGGTGGATGCTCTCCTCGTTGGTCTGCTTTATGGTAACGAGGGCATCGCCGGAGAGATCATGGAACTCTGCGAGGACTTTTTTTGCCATCTCCCGTACGCAGTCCTCCACAAATCTCGGGTTTTTATGCGCGGAAAGGACTACGTAACTTTCATCACCACGTTTAAGGAGTTCAAAAATCGGGGCACTCATCGACTCCTTCAGGATATCGATGATTGTTTCCAGTTTTACATGCTGGTCGTCGTCTGTTTCAATGCAGAGAAACCCCCGGCCCCGCTGGTTGTGCGTGGCCATGGGGACCTCGTCGAAGAATTTTGAGATAGTCTCCTTGTCGACCTTGAGGTCCTCGAGGACATACTGGGCCCGTTCTTTCATGATATTCTGGGCACAGGGGCATGCGGTCATACCCATCACTTCAGCCCCGATACTCTTCCTGACAATGGGGCTCCGGAACGTCCTCCTGGCAACAGCCCTTGCATGGACACTGACGACCTCGTGGCAACTGGTCTTGCTGATCGGGGTCTCCCGTTTTACCATGAACTGGCTCCGCATGAGGACCTCGGTACGGTCGGCATATTCATGCCTGTCCAGCAGTTTTCGTGCGACCACGCTGCAAAGTTCCTCAATCTCCTTCACATCACCATCGATCGCCTGCTGGAGCACTTCATCGATCACTTCAAAATTTCGTGAGAGGTTTGCACCTTTGAGACTTCCGGGCAGGTCTACGAAAACATCAAAATTTGAAATGAAAATTACCGGGCGCCTGTCGGGACGTGAGACTTCCACGAGTTTTTTCACATTCTTAACCCCCACCCGGGTTAGATTAATGCGTATATCAGGGCATGTTGATTGAACATCCGGCAGGATTCCCCCGAATCTCGGTTCTGTTATCTCTTTAATGGTTGATCGCTCTCCAAAAGGGATATACCCAAAAGTTACACTGATTAATTTTTTTATAAAATATTTATGTACTTGGTTGCTAATATAAGGTGGAGAGACCATGCTGAAAAAATACTATGAATCAGATGCAGACCTGAGTGTCCTGTCCGGGAAGCGTATCGCGGTTATCGGCTATGGTTCCCAGGGACGGGGCCAGGCTCTGAACCTTCGTGATAGTGCGATGGATGTGATCATCGGGCTCCGGCCGGGAAAAAGCTGGGACGCGGCCACATCGGATGGATTTAAGGTGTACCCTGTCGTGGAAGCCGTTAAAATCGCGGACGTGGTGCAGATACTCCTTCCAGATGAGAACCAGGGTTCGGTATACAGGGGCGAAGTGAAACCATATCTTACGAAGGGAAAAACCCTGATGTTTTCCCACGGGTTCAACATCCATTTTGGTCAGATCGTTCCCCCACCGGATGTCAACGTTATCATGGTCGCCCCCAAAGGACCCGGGTTCATGGTAAGGCGGCAATATGAAGAAGGGAAGGGTGTCCCGGCACTGATCGCCGTTCACCAGGACTACACGGGCACGGCACACAAGATCGCGCTTGCGTATGCAAAAGGTATCGGTGCGACTCGCGCAGTAGTACTCGAGACCTCGTTCCGTGAAGAGACTGAGACCGATCTCTTCGGTGAGCAGGCAGTATTGTGCGGTGGCATTACTTCCCTGATCAAGGCCGGGTTTGAGACCCTTGTCGATGCCGGGTACTCCCCTGAAATGGCGTACCTCGAGGTACTCCATGAAACAAAACTGATTGTCGACCTGATTTACGAGGGCGGGTTCACGAAGATGAGAAGATATGTCAGCAATACTGCACAGTACGGGGACCTCACCCGAGGTCCGCGTGTTATCGGTTGCGAGTCCCGCATAGAGATGCAGAAGATACTTGGGGAGATACAGAACGGTGAGTTTGCAAGGGAATGGATGCTAGAGAACACGGTTAACCGTCCGGTATTTAACGCCCTGACAAAGAGGGATGAAGACCACCTGATTGAAAAAGTCGGTGCGGAAGTCCGAGCGATGATGCCACAGTTTAAGCAATAAACCAGAAATCTTTTTTTTTCTTTCGGGAGTGGTGCCCCGGTGAGCTTCTCCGGCCTCCGCTGTATTGTGGCTCCGTACTACGAGGGGGGGTCTTATGGGGAATTGATACAGGAGTGATATTCCTTGCTCCTGTTCCTCCAAAACCATCTGGGCCCTGGCACCTGGCCTGACAGTACTATTTACCCATAATTATTACCTCGGACGCCCTTTGTACTATACAACTATGGTCGAGTCGTATGAGGCACTTTTAAACAAGGCATACTCGCATATGCCCGAGGTCAGTGAGTCCCACGAACGGTTTACGGTTCCGGAGCCCAAGAGCTATATTGAAGGGAAAACTACCGTCTTTGAAAATTTCGTGGAAATCGCAGACGTCGCGAGACGTGATAAGGATCACCTGATGAAGTTCCTCCTTGGAGAACTCGGTACTGCAGGAAAGATCGATGGCAACAGGGCGATATTTAATGGAAAATTCGAGAGTACCCTGATAAATTCATTGGTCAGGAGCTACGTGGAAGATTATGTGATCTGCTCAGAATGTGGCCGGCCTGATACCCGTCTCGTGAAAGATGACCGTTTTCTCCTTCTGCGTTGTGATGCCTGCGGGGGTCACCGCCCGGTTAAGAAGAGGAAAGCGCGTACAGAACCCATCACCAACGAATTGCAGGAAGGCGCAATCCTTGAGGTCGAGATTCAGTCTGTTTCGAAGCGGGGCGACGGGGTGGTGAAGATGGGGAAATACATTATGTATGTTTCAAATTCAAAGCCGGGACAGACGGTGAAAGTTAAGATTTCCAGGATATCCGGGTCTATCGTGTTCACGGAACGAGCCGTATAATCTCATACGGCAACACTGTACCCGGAATGTAGTTCCGGTCAATAATTGAAAGGGCCGGGCCTGCTATATCGGCATCCGGCAAAAAAAGAATTTTTTTTATTCCTGTTTTTCCATCAGGGAAAGAAGTTCATCGCAATACCCTGATGTCCTGGTGCATGCGTCCCGGATCACATCCAGCGGATCTTTTTTACCATTTGTGGTTACCAGAAGTTCAGGGTCTGAAAACTGGAATTCTATAACATATCTGGCCACATCGACATCAGGGTCCTTCAGGATCTCATCCGTCAGGGTATTCATGAAGGTATGTCCCTCCCCCTGAACAATCAGCCTGGCCTTGTCTTTTTCCAGCTCGAGCAACTTAATATTCATTCACCTATGATTGGGAATGTGACCCCCATAATGGTATTGGTAATATACCGTGACTCGGGCTAGTGGGAGATCAGATGGTTACTGGTTAATGGCCGCAGGATTACCGGGATTTGCATCATACTGGGGTTGTTAAGATGATAATCAGCAGAAAACGAAAATTCTTATCCGGGTACGCATCCGCCGGGTGCGGCAGAAATGTAACCGGTAAACAGGCGTATTCGATAACACGGTTTCAGTCGAACCGGAAACATTCCCCATCTTTTCCAATGTGAGGCAGGTCCCAACGGATTGCATGGCTCATATGGACACACCGGAAATCCCCCGCTTTGAGATCGGTTGCCAGCTGGCATGCCTCTTCATAACTCATATGTTTGTAGACGTGGTAGCCCCTGGGGGCCAGTGCGTCAACAAGCAGGAGGTTGGCCCCGAAGAGTAATTCTTTGCTATATTCTGGAATATCAAAACGTGTATCTGCCGTATAACCGATTTTTATGTCGTCGCAGGCGATAACAATCCCGCAACTGTATACCGGTGGGTGGTTAACCTCGACCAGGGTGAACGTAACACCGGAAATGGTGAACGGCTCGTACGTGTCCATTGCGTGATGGCTAAATGACATGAAAGAAAAAATGCCACCGCAGTACTCGAGTACCGGCGGGGCGGCGTAAACAGGTGGCAGGTCCTGTACCCGGTAGAACTCCCCATACCCCATAAAATGGTCATAATGCCCATGTGTCCATATCACCGCATCAATATGGGGTGAACCGCACCGGAGTAACTGCTGGCGCAGGTCAGGAGAGGAATCAATGAGGATATTCTTCCCTGCGTGTTCCACGAGTAGTGATGTACGGAGCCTTGTCATCCCTGTGTCGTGTGCATGAGTACATTGCGGGCACCTGCAGCCGATCTTAGGCGTACCTGTTGCGTCTCCGGTGCCCAGCAACGTAATCTGCATATTACAACCAGTTAAGGTTCCGGATAACGCCCCTGCTTTTCACCATCTGGATACCTTTCTCAATATCACTCTGGAGAAGTGCCTTCCTGCCATCCATAATCGATGAGAGGATGCCCTCCTTTACAAGCATTCTGAGGTCAGAACCTGAAAGGCCATCCGTCTGGGCAGCAAGGTAACGGAAATCACAGTCGCAGCCGACAGACTGGGTGACCTTTTTCAGGATTCGTTCCCGCATCTCTTCACTTGGAAGTGAAAACTCCACGACTTCGTCAAACCTGCGCCATGCCGCCTCGTCAAGGAGCTGGGGGTGGTTGGTCGCGCCGATAAGCAGTACGCCGTTTTTCACGAGGTTCATTTTATCGATATTCTTCAGAAGGGAGTTCACTGCCCTCTTCATGGCGCCATGGTCATCGGTTACCCGGCTCTTGGCCACGTAATCAAACTCATCGATAAACAGGATGCATGGCGAAAGTTTTTTCGCCAACTCGAATATCCTGTCAATATTTTTTGAGGTCTCCCCAAGGTACTGTGACGTGACCATCGAGAGCCTGACCTCGAGGATCGGCATATGCATGGCGTGGGACATTGCGAGTGCGAGTGATGTCTTTCCCGTCCCCGGCGGACCGACAAATAACAGTTTTCCAACCTCGTGGATCCGGTGCTTCAACAGGAATTCACGGTGGAGAATTGCGGTCCGCATTTTTGCAATGATATCTTTCTGTTCTGACGTGCAGACGAGGTCATCGATCTGCTGCTCGATCTCGTCAGGTGCATTGATGATGATCAGGTCCATTGCAATTCTCAGTCGTTCGTCGGCGGCGATTATTTCAGATATTTTCCCGTCGAGATACGACCTGCTGTCCTCAAACGGAGGGTTTAATGCTTTTACTTCCTGATACGCAACCCCGGAAGAGTCAAGTTGTTCAAAATAAAATGCCAGTGCCGGGTTCTTTTTTATATATGACATGCCCCCGTGACCCATGAACCATTTTGCTGCAGCCTCAAGCGCCGGTATCCGAAACCTCTGCCCGAACTCCTCGTAGATTACGACCGGGTTGTCTGCCACCTTTCCGCGCGGGTCCTGGATCTGAAGGACTCTCCGGATTGTGCTTTCGCTGACTGTAATCGGTCTTTTAATTCCGGATGCAGTGCCGAGCCCGAACATGATCCGATGCTCCGGCGTAAGGTCATTCACATCCAGTTTTGGGTTCTGGTTGAATATTTCTGCGCAGAGAAGCACATCCAGAATTTTCAGGGTCTCGTCGTCTCCAGACATGGCTGTAACCTTTAATATTCAATCTAACACCGGATAAGGATATCTCATGCCGTTGTCACAACACAGTGGTCCCCGGTAACGATGACGGTATGTTCATGCTGCGAGACGAGGGAACCGGGGATATCCGAGAGTACCGGGAACGCGTGGACCACCCCTGCGTGGATAAGTGTCGCAAGGGCGATATCAGGCTTGTTATCCGGGAGCCACCGCTTTGCGAAGGGCATGCCCTGCCGCCCGCTTACCGCTTCCAGAATTTTTCTGGCCGTCGCCAGTCGTACTGGCTTTTGGGAAATCTGCTGGAATATCTCCACCCTCCTCTTCTCGTTCACATGACCGGAACCGGTCGTTGCAAAAGGTTCAATGGCAAACACCATTCCCTCTTCAAGCACTACCCCGCCCTGTATGGCAATATTTGGAATGCTCGGGGACCTGTGCACGACAAACCTGCCTAGTCCGTGCCCGGTGAGGTTCGCGATTGGCCGGTACCCCCTGCTCTCAATCTCGGCCTGGATGGCAGCCCCGATCTCTCCCACGGTAACTCCCGGGCGCACCTTTTCAATAGCCCGGGAAAGTGCTTCCCGTGATGCGTCCACGAGGAGTCCGTTATTTCCAAGGTCGATTGTAATTGCTGTATCCGCGATATAGCCGTCGAAGTGGACTCCAAGGTCGAGCTTGACCAGGTCCCCGGGTGCAAATACCCGTTCATCCCCGAATGATGCCGTGTCATGTGCAGCATCTTCATTCAGGGAGACGTTAAGCGGGAATGCAAGGCCTGATTCTCCCGATGAGGCGAGGTCTTCGATGAACTCGATCACCTCGATGTAGGGCGCACCCGGCCTTATCTCCCTTGCCCCTTTCCGGATGACTGACGCAGCGAATGCCCCGGCCTGGCAGTATTTATCAAATATTTCGTCCTCCATCACGATCACCTGAGAATGAATTCACGTGGAAATTGGGTAAAAGAGTCAAATCCCTTGGTAGTAACTGCTCCGGTGTTCTCGAGGCGCACCCCGCCAATATCCCGGTAGTAGAGCCCCGGTTCAACGGTCACCACATTGCCTGTCGTGAGAGCCCCCCCGGCAGGACCAAGGGTCGGTTGTTCGTGGACTTCGAGGCCCACCCCATGCCCGAGGTTATGGGTAAATCCCGAAGTGTTGGTCCCGTATCCTTTTTCGGCAAAAAGGTCCACAACTGCCTGGTGGACTGATGAGCCAAGGGCCCCGTGTTTTACAAGGGTCATACCGAGGTCATGGGCATCCCTGACGGCATTATACATCTCAAGTAATTCAACGGATGGTTCCCCTTTGACGACTGTCCTCGTCATATCCGTGAAATAGCCGGTCATGTCATCAGCAGGGAACGTATCGATCACAATCGGCTCTGATTCCATAAGGGGTCCGCTGCCGAGTGCATGTGGCAGGGCGGTGTCTTTTCCGCAGGTGACAATCGTATCGATGGCATGACACCCGTAATCCATCAGGGTTTTGTGGATCAGTGACCTGACCTGTTCTGAAGTGACCGGATGGTTGTCGTGATGGAGGACTCCTTTTATTGGTCTGCTCGCTTTAACCAGGGAAATTGCCCGTTCCATCGCAATATCGGTTGCGGCCTGGACACTCCTGATCTTATCGATTTCTTCGTCTGATTTAATTGCCCGGGTGGTCTCAACTGAACCTGGATCAAGGGTCACCTCGCAGAGTGACTCAAGTTCATGCCCGATCCCGTAGGGAAATGAAGCGGGCAGAATAATGCGTGGTCCGGTAAGGTTTGCAATCATCCTTGCATAGGCGCGGTGCTTTAGCGGTTCGTCTTTTATAATATCCAGAAGTCCTGCCTCCCCCCTGGTCATCACTGCGGCAATTGATTCTTTTATTGCACGTTCATATTCCATCTGGCCGATTACCATGAACCCTTTTTCACCAGGTTTTTTGATATAGGCAAAGGGGTCTTCGGTCCGGAACCGGGTAAGATACCGGATATCTGCATTTTGTGACGAACCGAATGCAACATATGCATCAGCACCAGAACGCCTGATCACGTTATCCAGCGAGTCCATGGGAAGAATATTCGCGGTAAAACCACAAGTACTTTTACGATGACAGTTGACCTATGAGTAATGGAAGAGAAGGCAAAAGAGCAGTTTAAATTAAAATTTTATGCGCTCACCATCCTGTTGAACGTGATTATCCTTGTTGCTGCATTTGTTGTGATTGCATTATTCCTTGCACCTGTACCATTCAAATACTATCTTCCTCCCGCATTCCTGGGTCTGGACCTCGTGATGATATACGTATTCATCAAAAAATACCGGGATACCAAGCAGTGGCTGAGCAAGCACCAGGAATCCGGCCCGAAACCTGAAACAGGACAAAAAGATACCTGAGGTACATTAACTCATGCTCCAGAAAATGAAAGATGAGATTGAGCTCCTTTCAAGGCATGTTCTCGTGATCCGGGCTGTAATGGAGCACCAACCGATTGGTATCATGAAACTGTCGGAGCTGTTGGACCTGCCATTCCATCGGATCCGTTATTCACTCCGTGTGCTTGAGCAGCTCGGCTATATCAGGGCTACACCCGCTGGTGCAATGGTAACCCCACAAACAGAAGATCTCCTGCGCCACCTGGATGATAACCTCGATGATCTCATCTGCCTTCTGGAATCCATGAAATTAAAACCCGGCAAATAAATGATTCAATATCGGAAAAGTACCGGTTTTGTATTTTGTGTTGTTCATCGCTCCAACAGTTACTTTTAAGAAGGCTCACAAAGAATCTATTAAGGCACAACCAATGTGCCTCCCTAACTCAGTTGGTAGAGTGTCGGACTGTTAATCCGAATGTCACAGGTTCGAGCCCTGTGGGGGGCGCTTCATCCCTATCCGGGCCCGTAGCTCAGTCCGGTTAGAGCGCCCGGCTCATAACCGGGCGGTCATGCGTTCGAATCGCATCGGGCCCATTGCGAAGATCTTATTTTGAAAAACTATCTATGGATACCGGTCAACAGAACCGTATGAAATGCCCCGTATGTGGCAATGACTGTGTTGGTACAGCTCACGATATCCTTCTCTCGATCGGGCAGATTTTCTCCCCCTGCCCGGATTGTCATGGCAGGGTGCTGGATAAAAGGGCCCCGTTAAAAAACCGCTTTTATGAGTCACCATGTTCCTGCGGGAAGAGGTTTATCGACGAAGTTTTTGCGCATTGTTACGTGATCCTGGTTGAGGAGGGCCTCTTTGCCGGTACCGAACCCCTCGCAAAAGTCGGCATGCCGCTTATTCACCCTGGATTCTTTATGCGGGAACCCCCATACCTACCCGCCCGATCACTGGTGCTGATATCTGCAATTGTGACCCATGGTGTGGCAGTACGCCTTGTTGATGAAGTCCCGGAGATAAGGGGGGTAGTCAGGAGCGGAAATTTTGTTCCCGGGATATCAGGTCCCGGGCCTGGTGGTGTGCCGCGGACCTATGACCTCCTTGCCGGGTGTGATGTGCGTGCGAGCATTTTCCCGACCTCATCCGGCCCCCTGGTCCTGTACCAGCAGCAGTCGCAGATCCATATTGAATTTCCCCGTAATTATAACCCGAAAATTGAGTCCGTTGAGCGGAAAATTACCCCGAGTACCCAATGGTTCGTTGACGCTGCCTGTGGGGTCGGTACGCTTGGACTGACTGCCGCACGGTTTGGTGTGCCGCATGTTGTGATGAATGATGCCTGGTTTTCTGCCGCGTTCTGGTCCGCATTCAATATTTTTGTAAATAGCGAATTTCTTTCGGTTGACGAGGTTGTCATGCACAAGACCTACGAAGAGATGAAAGCCCGGCCTATTGGCCGGATGCCCGAAAAGATTGCGGAAACCCGTGGCAGGCAGAGTATCGAGGTCTACCAGGGTGACCTTGCAGATCTCTACCGTGTTCTTCCCGGAGTCCCGGTTCTTACAGCCCTTGATCTTTTCAATAAAGAGGATACCGGGCTTATACAGCGTATCACTGCGCACTTCCAGGAGCATGTCATCGGCGAGGTATTTATCCCCTGAAGTGTGCATTGAATATGGGGACTAGCCTGGGTGGCCCGGCGTCACTTGTAACCCGAAACCGTCGGTATGCGGGGGGCGAAGTTTGAGGAAGGCAACAGCGGGCTGCTGGATCTGTGAGCATCCTGACGAAGAAGCCTCGTCCTGTGAGGTCGGTGGACAGGTATCAAGACTCCGGAGGGAGTGGCGACCTGGCAGCTGCAGGGACCGGTTCAGGCCCGGAAGGGAGCAGACTTACTGTGGACATTCGGCGCCCACAGGGTTGCGGGGTGGAGAAAGGGTCCTTCAGTGAATGCAGCAGCGTATTGTCGACCGAGAACGTGTCCCTAATTTTACTTTAACTATGTCGAAAGTCACCGTCATCGGCGCAACCGGCAATGTCGGAATGTTTGCTGCACATGCGATATCTGAAATTCCCTATGTCAGTGAGATCCTGCTCCATGGCAGGGCGGGAAGGGAAGATCTCCTTGATGGTATTGCCCATGACCTGATGGACTCTTTTGCTGCCTGTGGGAATTATACAAAAATCAACTGGACTACGGATATTGAGGACGTAAAAGGGTCCGAGATCGTAGTATGTACAGCGGGAAACGCCCGTGTCCCAGGACAGACCAGGCTTGATCTCGCGCTCCAGAATGCCCACATTGTATCCGGGATTGCACAATCAATTGCGACCGTCGCGCCCGACACAAAGATCTTTATGATAACAAATCCCGTTGATGTGATGACGTCAGTAGGGCTGAAATATTCAGGCCTGCAGCCCCAGCAGGTATTCGGCCTTGGTACGCATCTTGACTCCATGCGGCTGAAATCGTTGATAGCCACGTATTTCCGGGTACATCCAAGTGAAGTACACACACGTATTATCGGGGAGCACGGGGACAGCATGGTTCCGCTCTGGTCGGCAACAACCATCGGGGGTATCCAGATCAGTAACCTGCCTGCATTTTCACGTATCCCTATCAAGGAGATGGTGGAATCTGTCAAAAACAGTGGCGAACTGATTATCCGGGGTAAAGGGTCGACAGTTTACGGTCCGGGTGAAGCGATCGCAACTCTGGTAAAGACGATTCTTGGAGATGAGAACCGGATCCTGACGGTATCTGCGTATATACGAAGAGAAGTCCATGATATCGGGGATGTCTGTATCAGTGTCCCGGCGCGAGTGAAC
This sequence comes from Methanomicrobiales archaeon, assembly GCA_026394715.1. GTDB lineage: Archaea > Halobacteriota > Methanomicrobia > Methanomicrobiales > Methanospirillaceae > CAIKOD01. The sequence continues at coordinate 30,043 of JAPKXR010000221.1, forward strand.
CGCAGCGGCGTATTCCCGGTCACTATTAAAATTGATGAGTCTGAAGTGGTCCAGTTCCGGGAGTCAGTGGAAAAGATCAGGACAATAACCCAGCAGGTACTGCAGGCGCTCGAAAAGGATAAAGCTGGCCCGGAATCCTAGAACTCCAAAAAAGTCTGTTCCAATAGAAACCACTAAAAAAAGAGATGAATTCTTTTCGATAATTCGTAATTGTTACATCAGGGTAAGTTCAACGATCTCGGCCCGCTCGACGCCTTTAAGGCCGCCCAGTTTCTCTTCAACGGAATCTGTCTCGCCACCCTGGTCGGTGACTACTACGACAAGTTTCAAGGCCTTTAATCCAAAGCCGATTGGTTCTTCGACAATCTGTTGTACGCCTGGGAGGACAGATTTGATCTCCCCTTTGAGTGCATCAAGGTCAACTTCCGGGGATTCTGGCATTACCCTGATAATCAGTGCGACGTTTCCCATCGCTTATGGGCCCCCAAAACCGCATTTTGGACATGTATAGGGGATACTCTGTTCTCTACACCGGTAGCATCGTTTGATGCCGTAACCACATGAAGGGCATCCGAATTCTGTGGCGCCTTCTTCTGCGAGTGGAGCACAGCATGATGTGCATTTTTTGTCTGACATGGTAACTCCTGAGATTCCTTATAACTTCTCTTTTTAAACAATTAAAAGGTTGTACCGATCCTCGTGCCTGTTACCGTTTCTCCCCTGAGTAACGACTGGAGTCTTTCTATCTTTCTACCGTCGATAAGCAGCGTGCGGACGCCGTGCTCGAGGACAAATTGGATGAAACCCGGGTCCACTTCGTCGCATGCGATGGGTGTGTTGACCTGTTCCAGGAGTGTCCCCTCCTTCGTGATACCCTCAACCGATTTCAGCACCACAAGGTCTAACCCGAGGCGGTATGCAGCCCACGCGGCGATGGTGTCTGAAGTGATGTCCCAGTGGTGCGGAAGCGGGTCTTCTTTCAGCATCAGGGCGTAAGGGAGCCAGACCGTGGGGGCGCACGGGACCTGCAGGCGCGGAATGGTACTGATCCCGAAAGATGCAATGTACCAGCCATATTGTTCCATCCCAAGAATTGCCATCCAATGGCTCTCATGGTCTGGGGCGTGGAATGTCCTTACGATGTTTGCAAATGGGCCACCGCCGGGAATTATCAGGGCAGCGCAGGGTGATGCAAGGAGTGCGCGGGCGATCCCGGGCACATGGTCTATCAGACTCCCGCCGATTTTCATCACAAAAGGTCCCTGCATAGGTAACGATCTATATCGTCAGGTTATTAAAACCGGGCTGCAACCAGAAATAGTGAAGTTCCTCCCGGTATTCCTTCTTTTTTGCCTTATTATCCCAGGTGTTACGGCAATTGTCATTACCGAATTCTGCCCTGATACCTACCTGAAAGACGATCCCGATGAATATGTAGTCCTTTCTGGAACCGGAAGCCTGGATAGGATTATGGTGTCAGATGGCGAGGGAAGCTTCCGCTTTCCTCCTGGCTCATGGATAGACGGCCGGATTACTGTTGCATATAATGGTATGGCTTATGCCGGTGTGCATGAGCGGTTGCCAGATTTTGAGTTTTACAATTACTCCCCCGATGTCCCCGATGTCATTCCAGTCGGTTCTTTTCGGCTTGCCAATGCAGGGGACGAGCTGATGCTGTATGATGGTGATACCCTGTTGCAAAAGGTGTCGTGGCCTGCCAGTGTCAGACCACGGGAGGGGCAGGTCCATTTCCTGGACAATGGGGTATGGGACCCCCGTGTCCTCATGGTTGGACAGTCCCGTTTTGCTCCTGCAAACTTTACCGGTGTTTCCGGAGTCGGTTTTGTATCGCCTGATTGTTCGCTCGAATTATATGAGAACTGTATCAGCCAGGCAAAATATGAAATCCTCGTGAATGTATACGAATTTTCCAGTCCTGTAATGGCAGATGCGCTTATCAGCGCAAGGAAACGGGGTGTCAATGTCACGGTGCTGATAGAGGGTGGCCCTGTCGGGGGTATATCACCGGAAGGAAACGCCATCTGCGACCGTCTTACCAGGAATAATATTGGCGTCTTCCGGATGGGGACTATGGGTGATAACCATGCCCCGTACCGCTATGATCATGCCAAGTATATCGTGGTCGATTCGTTGTACCTTTTTATCACCAGCGAAAATTTTAAAGAGAACGGGTTTCCCGCGGAAGGAAAATCCGGAAACCGGGGCTGGGGTGTATGCCTGATCGACGCCGGGGTCGCGACCTGGTTCAGGGAGGTATTCCTTTCTGATCTGAATGGGAAAGGTATCAGCCCCATGAACGGGAAGGAAGGGCCACTGGAGCCCGGGGGAACACAGACCCATACGCAGGAATTCTCACCTCTTCGGTTTGCGGATGCGATGGTCACCCCGGTGCTGGCCCCCGATACCAGTTACCTAATCACCAGCCTCCTGCGTTCTGCAACGGGCGAGATCGATATCCAGCAGGCATACATCAGCAATGAATCGAGGGGTGTTCCAAACCGGTACCTCGCCGAAGCGATCAACGCATCACGTCACGGCGTCCGTGTGAGAGTTTTGCTCGATTCCTACTGGTTTAATACGGAAGGCGAGGACGATAACGATGAAATGACTGCATATATCAACCAGGTAGCGGTGTCTGAACACCTCCCGCTTGAAGCGCGGTGTGCAGAACTGGATAGGAATGAACTGGAAAAAATTCATAACAAGGGTGTTATTGTCGACGGGAAGAAAGTCCTTGTCAGCAGCATCAACTGGAATTACAATTCCCCCACATTTAACCGTGAGGCGGGGGTCATAATCGAGCAGCCTGATGCGGCCCTGTATTATGGGGCTGTATTTGAGGATGACTGGGGTCAGACCACCACAGCAAGGAATGCCCAGGATGCGACAACGGAATACCTAAAAATCGGGATAGCTGTTGTGGTAGTGGCGCTGCTGATGATATGGTATTGGCGACGAACAAAACAGTGAAATAGTAATTGATCGCTAAAAAAGGAAAGACATCATGCGAATAGTCCGGTCGGTACAGTCCAAACTCTGTGTGGATGGTTCCATGTTGAAAGAGTACCTGCTTGATGAACCATTGACTGAGGAATTTTTGACATTCCTGGAACATTTCGGTTCAGTCCGGTATCTCCGTCAGATGAAAATGCCCTTCTTTTCCTTCGAAAAAGAAGATTTCATCTCTGTCAAGGGCTTTATCGGGGACCCTTGTGTCGAGGTCCGTTACCGGAAAGAGTTTCAGGACCTGACTGCGGACTATTTCCATCTTCTTCTGTATTACTTTCGTGAAGGTGTGGGTGGGATTGAAAAATTACACGGTATCGGGATGGCAATACGGAGAAAAATGGATGTGCGTCAAAGTCCCGACCGGGAACAAGATGAATAATTCGCCTGAAGTTGACAGTGGGGCCAAGCAGCAAATAGTGAGGTGCAATTTGACATATTTTACTTTTTATACAAGTTCCGCTTGCAGTTCCCGGGGTCAGACGTGGAATCCGAAAACAGTCTTGAACTACCATAATTTTTAGGTTTAGTACGGAACAGGGAAAAATTAGGGGGGTGTAAAAATAAATTGCTACCAGCTGAAATTGTTGTCATATCTATATCGGGCGACGTTACTTTTTCATTGCACATTTGCAGACATCGCATAAGGTAATATGGTCATCCTCTCCCGCTACGGCCAATGCCCAACGGTCAATCAGGCTGTCAATGTCCCCGCAGAGTTTGATATCCGCACCACGCTTCTTGCTCATATATTGTGAAATTGCAGCGCGCGTAACTCCCAGCCGTTTCGCTGCATCGCTCTGGCTCATTCCCTTGTCGTTTACCAGCCGGTAAACCATCTCGGCCCTGATACCCGGGAGATATTTTCGGGCGAGTGAATCACATTTCATGATGTTGCATGGGCTCTCGCTCATGCACACACCATTGTCGGCGCCCGGCCCTGGTAGATGATCTGTCGTGCGTCCCTGAAATTGAATTTCTCAATGATGAGGTGGTTCTCCTTCAGTTTCTTCAGGGCATAGCGGACTGTCCTTGGGGCCAGGTTGCTCTTCTTAACAATCTCCTTGTGGGTCATTGCCCCACTCTCGTCCAGGATCGAGAGGACGGTTTTAGATGAGGGAGGTAGGTTCGTTCCTGACATGCTCCATATGTTAACACCGTTAACGCTTAAAGCTGCCGGTTATAACAATGTACAAGTGATAATCTGGATCTATGCTTACCCGGCAGGAACGAAATGCCTTTATTCTTCTCGCAGTGGTAACGCTTGCCGTTGTTGCCGGATTTATCATTATCGAGTCAGTCGGGAAATCCACCTTTTCAACACGGTTTACCAGGACATCGGCTGATGGTACGCTCGTCCTTCTGGAGGGGACTGTGGACCGCCTGGTGGTCACAAAAAACGGGGCAGACCTGATCCTTGATGTGAATGGGACTCCTGTCTTCATTCCTGCCTCTTCTGCAAGGGGTGTTTCATTGAAAAAAGGAGATGCAGTTCAGCTGTATGGGATTGTTCAGACATACCGGGGCGAAAAAGAAATAGTGATCCAGCAGCCCGGGGATATCCGGCTGTTATGAAGGGCCATCGTTGCTAACTCTTGATGTAAACGAATCTGCTATCTCCCACAGGCTAAAAGAAACAGGATGCTATTCCTGAATAAGGCCAGTACTGGTAAAACGTCAGTGGTCTTTCTGCGCAAGAAATGACGGAAGTTGCAGATCCCGGTCAAGTCCCTTCGTTCAGAATATTGTGCGGATGAACTACTTTCACCTGAATAAACTGGCGGTACTGCTGCACATGCGATGATTTCGCGAGTAACAAGGGCTAAAAAAAGGGTTGTATCCCTGATTCGATTAAAATGGTCCTAAATCCTCGGGTTTTACCAGGACTCAGGGAAGGCCATGTTCGTGTACATATCTTCAAGTCTCGCCTTATGTCCCCGTTCCATGGAAGCAAGTTCTGTGAACATTTTCTTCTGTTCTGCGTCGGTGCTCATGTTTGCAAGTTGGGTGTACATCTGCATCGCCTCAAGTTCTTTCTTGATAGCGATGATGATACCTTCGAGTGGTTTCATGTCCCCGCTGAGTTTCGGTGTTGGAAGTCCGTCCGCGATCTTGTAGTCCTTCGCAGTGTCAAAATGCATACTTGTTGTGCCTTTTCCAAGAAGCCCCTGGAGAAACTCACGGTGCTTCGTCTCCTCTCCGGCGAGTTCATCGAAGATTCTCTTTAGGTTAGCATCCTTCACCTTATCAGAAATGTTCCGGTAAAATGTGTAGGCTTCCACTTCACGGTCAATAGCAACCGAAATAATATTTTTAAACTCTTCTGGCTTCATAGCTCTTCATTCCTCTGTTTAGTAAAGTATAGATAATTACCATATATAAGACATTGGTTTTGCCTCCCTTGATGGCAGATATTCCTGACAGAGCGAAGAATGAACCGTTTTACACCATTTCTTTTACGTCCATCAGGGCTCTCTGGTGAATGGGTTGCCACTATCGGGGTAAACGAACGATCCGGTTGCCCATGGCAACCCTTGTATCAAGGGTTTTAGTGGCCGGAACCTGAGTAACACTATCGGATTGGAACTAAAATGAAAAAAACCGGATTTGACAGATTTTCAACAGATTGGCCTGATGATCAGCTGAATGATTGCATAAGAAATTGCGATCCATCACTGTTGGAACTACATTCAATTGTTAACTAAAAAAAAGACGATTATCAGGTTAGTACCTGGGCTGTCTGTGCTTCGGGAGGCATTCCTGACAATATACAGGCCTGCCTTCGGTTGGCTTGAACGGTACTTCACAATCTTTTCCACAATCTGAACAGACTACTTTAGTCATTTCACGGGGGCCGTAATTACTCGACCCTCCAAAATTTGATTTATACATGATATTTCTCAAACAGCTCTATTAAAACTGCACATTATCTAAGCTTCCCGAGGTTAAGAAGCTCTGCATCAGTACAGGTGGGAGACAGCTGCCAAAAAAACGGAAACTCAATAGGGTGTTAGTGAAATTCAGCCATACTCCGGCCTCATTATTTGAAAGATAAGCGGGGGGTTATCATAGTCCCAACCCGTTACACCCCACATCTTTCCAGGGCCCGGATTTTTGTTTGGTACTACCCCTATTCTATTCGCTTTCTTAAAATAGCCAATTATACAGAATATTAATAACAATTCTCGTATTGCCTTTTTTTAATAGGATCCAAGCCCTTAACGAACAAGGATTCCCTGTACCCTCGTGTATCTGGCATGTGAAAAAAAGGAAAAAGGATGCAGAGCCATGTCCTGGAATTTTTATTCCGGTTATTATTACCCATTGTTCAGGAATTTATAAAATTCTAATAAAAGCTTGCATACACTTGAGGAAATTTCTGGACTGTGAATAGAAAAAATACGCCCCTGTTAGTTAAACGGCTCATAGTCCCATTAAGATGAAAATATAAGATTATTTCTTAATGGCTTCTTTTAACTGGTTGTATTCCTCAAGGCTGATCTCACCTTTTGCCAGCCGGGTATTGAGAATGCTGATCGCGGCCCCCATATCTGACTGAATTGTTTTCTTCGGGTTTGGGTTTCCTTTCAATCGGTGGAAAAAGTCCGATAACGAGGAGACCCAGTCGCGCCCAAGGTCCTCCCGGAGTGCATGGTCCTGCCACAAGGCGAGCAGGGTAGTAACCAGGGCTGCAACTATGGCAATAACTACCACTACCGTCCGTGATTGCAGGATGTCGGGGGTCGTTCCGAATACCATAATTGCAGTGGGTGCAAGGACAAGGGTTACAATCCCGGCAATGCTATGCACCTTGAGAGTCCAGCGGAATGCCTTTCTGAGTAAAGAACCAATTGCGAGAGCAAATGCCGACAGTGTGATATATGAAACTAACAGAAGCACCAGTAACACAAAAACCGGTGTAAGGCCGCTTTCTACCACTACGAGGTTTGTGTAGATAGCCTGGAGTGATAAGAGGACGGAAATGAGGCCGATCCCACATAGTACCTGGACAATGGCAATAGCCGCACGCAAACGGAAAGGTTGCGGGATTAAAAGTTTTTCAAGTCCGAAATAATCATGGAATACCAATAGCCCGAGTGGTATGAATGATATTAACAGGAAAATGATCGTGATTATGCCGACCGGTATAACCATGGCGGAAGATGGTGTGGCGGATGTTGCCGGCATCTGGGTGGTGCTGAAGGGCGTAGTGACTGTTATCTTCGGTGTCTGACCAGGGGACTGTTGAATTGTAGGTGATGTTGATGGTACAGCAGGGCTGCCGGGCAGGATGACATTCGCCTCACGGATTACTGCAGAACCGGGATATACCTCGTTCCCTCCGTTATAGACTCCAACTTTGACAAGGGTCTTTTTTCCGGTTGCTGATACGGGGGGGACCTCCCCTGTCAGGTTGACCAGGATCGTAAGATCCCTTCTTGACGGGTAAGATAGCACCCAGCCATTAATATCTACGCGATTGCCGTTATCTGTCAGCGGGGGATTCGCATTACCATCCAGCACGGTTGAATATGACCAGCGGGCGTTTTCAAGGTCGGTAAACATATCAAGCGTGTTGCTGCTCGAAAATGTCATCCCGCCATCCGGTATAAAATTGACTGCATAGGAGACTGTCACCTGTTTGGGCGGAACTAGGCCTGAAATTAAATCCCCTGATGGATTAACTATCATATTTCTGACATTTATTGCTCCCGATACTGACTGGATAATGATGATCAGGAGTATTATCACACAAAGGTACCATTTGAGCCTAGGCATAGGTCTTCACTCTTACACATTCTTTGTATGTGGTGAGAATTTAGTCTTTTCCAGAAAGTGACAAAATATGTAACGAATACGATGCGAGGGAGGTGATTCGAACACCTGAACCCCTTCGAGAATGGACCCTAAACCCATCGCCTTTGACCTGGCTCGGCAACCCTCGCTCTATTACATATCAGATCGGGATTTATTTATTGTACGCTTACGCCCGTGAGGCCATTGCCCGATGAGGCAAGCCCTGATAACAATCTGATCATCCCGTGTCCGGCCGCGGGTGCCAGGGCATAAGGAAACCTGAAAATATGATGTGGTACTTCGTAATCCGGATATTGATATCCGAAGATTATTGCGTATCTGTATCTTTTTCTCTGCCAGTCTTGCAGTTTTCATGGTTACCCTTTAAAATGTGATATCCCTTGATCAACAATACCAGGGTTAGCGGGCCCAGCACGAACCCGACAAGCCCGAGGGTATAAAGGCCACCTACGAATCCAATCCACATGATGACCGGATGAATGCAGGTACGCCTGCCCATGAGTACCGGACGGATAAACAGGTCAGGAAAGGCGCAGACTACCGGGTAACCTATTATGACAAGGAGGGCCAGGGCCGTCATATTAGATATTGATATTGCATACACCGCGAGAAATGCCATAAGGATTGAAGGGCCGAGTATGGGGACTATTTTCAAGAGACCTGCAAGTGTGCTGAAAAAGAGTACATGTTCAAATCCAAGGAAATAAAAAAACGGTAAGGCGAGAATGAAGGTAACTACCACAATAATCAACTGGACAACGTAGATGGCATAAAGGGTATCGACTGCCGTGTGCGTCAGGTGCATCACCGGCTCTTTTAGCTTTTCCGGGAGCATTGCGAACGATGAATTGTACAGTTCCTCACCCTTGTAAATGAACACAGAAAAGGATAAGAAAAAAACCAGCAGCTGGAACCCAAGTGCAGGTATCTGCCCGATGATTGAGTCTGCCCACTGGTTAATCGTCTGGTTGCTGTTGCCAATAAATCCGTCCAGCTGGGTCTGGTTGATATGGAGAACGGTTGTTATGGAATTATTCTGCCCGGGACCCACCCAGCTGATAATGGTCGATACAAGGCCATTGAGAAACTCCTGGTTCTGGAGCAATAATCCCACGGCAAGCGCGATGACCGCAACGAAAATCAAAAATGCGATCAGGGTGATCAGAGCCGCAGATGCTTTCGTACCAATCCTGCCACTGAACCGCTTGTGGAGTGGCAGTGTAATAACGGCAATTGATCCTGCGAATACCAGTGCCACCATGAGGTGCCAGAATATTATTATCGCGAGACCTGCAATCGCTGCGACGAGGTAAATGGTGTAGCGATCTCTCTCACCTAGCTCACGAGGCATCCGTTATTACTCTCGACTGGGCTTTTATTAAATTGTCCTCTTTCGAAACCGCCCGTCCGTTGTTGGAGTCGGTAGTGTTGTTAACCTGGGAGCACGACTGATCTGTAGCCCTTAAAAATAAATCTGTTCTTAAAATAAGTCATTGAATAATTCAGAAGTGGGATCATTATGGAACCAGGGAATTACAGGCTCAAGATTATCGCATTAGGGTCAATTGTAATCGACTGGTTTATTGGCCTGATCGCACTTAAGGCCATGCTAACCGGTGAATCGTCATCAAGTAACTTCACTCAACAATATGGAATGCAGAGGGGGCTTTTAAAGGTAGAGGGGTCTGTCGGTTACAACCTCGCAGCAATAGATGTGGTGATGTCAGCGGGTGCAGCGAGAATCGTATTACTCGGGTCAACGGCACGGAGACGGAGACGGTGCTCATGAGTATGGGCCGTTTTCCCTGGGCTGTTGACATGATCACGTTCAACGGAAAGGGAATAATTGATCTGGCCGATCCGGCATCCTTCAAGTCTGTTATCGTGGAAGATATGAGTAATCAGAACTACCTGCAACGGCTCTACCGTGATAAAGTACCGGTAATGGGTGATGTCTTTCAGTACGTTGAAAAGGGGTCTATGCGGTTGATATCGCATCGCCGGTTTCTCCAAGGATGGAAAATTTATCGGGGCAACAAACCTCATGTCCAGGCCAGAACTGCTTTTTGAGAAAATCACGACGTAAATGGCAGATTGATCCCCATGGGTTATACGTGGGATGCAACCGGAAGGGCTCGTTGTGTATGACCCCGACCCCTGGCAGGTTGGGAAAAATATCTTCTTCAACCCGCTGTACCAGCCATATCCGGGACTTATTGCTGTATCTTGAAACCTATCCCGGGAACGGCAGGGGGCTGGTACCCACACCTTCATGGACAAATTGGGAATGAACGTGACAAAGGAGGCATTCTGAACGACCGTAGGAATACGGAGGGAACGAATGACGTCTCGTTGTTGCTCTATTATTTCCATTCCAGTTGAATAACAGATCGGATACTTATTAAAAAAACGCCTACTACGATCCCGCGTAAATATATGCAGGATTGGACGCGAATCTGCCTCTTAAGCATCATGTATCGGATGTTGTAGACAAATTCATATGATGTGTGTGTGCTTGGCTCTTTTGAGTTGCCGGTTGGTTATCGGTACCTGTTTGGATGGGTGCCGAAAGTACTGATGCCTGCGTGGTACATTTGGAATGGCATATTCAAGCTATCCTGAAATGAAGGTAAGAAAACCGCGAAAAACTTTTTGTCCCCTGAAAAATCTGGTTGACGACTTTGTCCCCAGGATTACAGGAGTAAAAAGAGGATGAGGAGTGTTGATGTGAGCAATGCCAGCAGTATGACAACTACTGCGGATTTCCTGATCACGGCCCCTTCGATTGATGCGATTCCGCCGGCAACCATATGGGCTGCATAGACCTTTGTGAAGTCCAGGTTGAGGACCTGTGTGGCCTTTTGCAGGATCCCATAGAACATCACGTTTGAGGATGTTTCGCTGCCTGAAACAAAGGACCCGAATAACCCTAGCAGGGGGCTGATAACGGGAAATGCAATCCCGAATGCCATGGCCAGGGTAAGCCCGATCACGGCGTTCATGTTGAGGTCATACGAACCAGAAATGAATGTAAGGGTATTGTTAATAACGGTCTGGCCAGACCAGTCCATCACGTACGCAATTGCAAAAAAAACTGCTGCAGCGAGCGTGGGACTCCATGCTCTTTTCACCCAGAGTTTTGTGATCGTAATGCCTTCTGCCCGTGACCTGATGAGGAATGGCGCTGCGATCAGGGTGCTGACAACAACCCAGAAATATGCCTGGTTCATGAGTTTCAGGTCAACCGCCTTGTTAGCGACCACGGTTATTTTCTGTGCATTTCCGAGAATATTGTAGAGTCCTGCCTGTATCTGGGGGATACTGATGAAAACTACCAATACCACGAGGAGGGACCATGGGAGCACTGCCTTCCAGAGTGGCATCAGCGTTGGGTCCCTGACAACCGTAACAGTACCTGCCGTTTTTTTCCCCACAGGGGCTTTTCTGACCCGTATTGCACGGAGCAGGAACAGGACTGCAATCGTAACAAGCCCTGCGAATACTCCAACGAGGCCGATTGCAGATGCAGGGAGGATATTAACAAAGACAATGGCGAAAATACCGAGAGAGAGCCCCGCAAGGACTGCGGGGACAAAGCCTTTCCGTACACCTGCCATGCCGTCTGCAACCCACAACATTCCAATTGAGAGACCGGTTGAAATCACAGGGAGGTACAATGCGACGTTACTGCCCATTATGACCGCATTAAACCCGAATACTGCTGCTGGCAGGGTAATGGGAACTGCGAGGAGTGAGAAGGAGGTGAGCGGGTCATATCCGAGGCATGGCAGTGCCACTGATGCAACGGGCGAGAAGCCGAGTGCCACCATGATGGGAGGGAGCATTGTAACGGGTGTTGCACCGATTGAAACAAGGAACGAACCAAAACCCACGTTCAGGATCATGATTTGTTCGTACCGTTCTGCTGCAATTGACTTGATATACTCAGATATACTCAGGATTGCACCCGTCAGGTCCATCATTGTAACCTGGAGGATGGTAAAAAGGACCATCAGGGATATGCCAAACGATGCAAGGATCCCGCTCGCTGATGCATAGAGGGCAATTTCTGGCGATGTATTAAAGAACATGACCGCAACGAGCATGGTGAGGATCCAGCCGGTTATTGCCATCAGGGTACCTGATTGTTTCAAAAATACAATACCCACAAAAATGGTGATGATGGGTAATATTGCAAGGAAAAATAGGAGTATCGAATTCAACTGTATGTCCACACGTTTACTAGTTTTCTATACCCTCACATAACCATTTTGGAATGTTTCCCTGATTCAGTGGGGATATTCAAGCTTGGAACTGCGGGACTGTGTCCTGTGGTATCACCAGCGCATACGGGGTAAGGGTGGTTAACCAGGAAGAAGAAACTCTGACGGGTGCAGTATGATCACCTTTTTCCGGTGGGCTCTCTGCTGCGTAATAATCCGTATCCCGGTATCTCTTCTACCCCCGGTTCCGGATGCAGGTCATATCCACAGGGCGGATTAGTCTGTAGGTGTAGCCAGCCTACGGTTATTCTTGATTGCATCACGCGTATACTTTTTTTGGTCATGTGGAAAGTCGCGCCACGATGATGGCATTTCCTGATGGCGCCTGATAATGTGGAATTTCTTGTTCGTTGTCCGGTTACCTGACAATAACGATTTTTTTCCTTTTCCCTGTACTACGTGATGAAATAAAAACATCCAAATATCTGCTCACTTAGTTCTGTACCTAAGGGGTGAACCCGGGAATTATCTGGATTGCATGATGTTTGAGCGGTATAATCTCGATCTTAACGTTGATGAGAAAACGATAGATAAGACTCTTCCCGGAATTAAGGTGCAACTTGGGGCACTCCAGCGTGCCTGCCGTGACAACGGCATACCTGTAGTGATCCTGATTGAAGGATGGAATGCATCCGGTATTACTTCTGTTTCTGGTGAAATCGTCCAGGCCATTGATCCCCGTGGCTATAATCTCTATTCAATCGGCGCGCCGACAGACGAAGAAAAAGCGCATCACCTGATCTGGCGTTTTTGTATTAAAACTCCTGCAAAAGGTAGATTTGCAATTTTTGCCCGGAGCTGGTACAGCCGTACTCTGGCAGAACAGTTGAGCGGTCTTAACTGGAAAGAGCAGTTGAAGGAATCAACCTCGGCAATACGTAACTTCGAGCGGCAGCTCGTTGATGACGGGACGCTCGTCCTCAAATTTTTCCTTCATATCAGTAAGGAGGAGCAGCGGAGGCGGATGATCGAACGGGAGCGGGACACTCTGACCGGGTGGATGATCACAAAGGGGGACTGGGATTTCCATCACCAGTATGATCTTTACCTTCCTGTAATCGAGCAGATCATCGAAGAGACCGATACCCCGTTTTCACCATGGACAGTTGTTGAGGCAACCAATCCGTTGTATGCGGGTTTCAAAGTAATTTCACGGATCACAAAGGCCCTGGACAAAATTGTTTCCGGAAAAGAGTCCCCCTCTAAGAATTATCGAAATATCTCCCATAAATATAAAAAACGCCTTGATTTAGACAACGTCGACCTGACAAAAACCGTTACAAAACAAGACTACTCAGGACAGCTCAGGGAATACCAGGACCGGGTCAGGGAGGCACAATATCTTCTCTATAAACGGAAAGTACCCCTGATCATCGTATACGAGGGGTGGGATGCTGCAGGGAAAGGGGGCAATATCCTACGCCTTACTGCAAGTATGAACCCAAGGGGGTATGAAGTTGTCCCGGTTTCGAGGCCGAATGACAATGAACTGTCGCACCATTATCTCTGGAGATTTTATACACATTTCCCGAAAGCAGGTCACATTACCCTGTTTGACCGGAGCTGGTACGGGCGGGTGCTTGTTGAGCGGGTTGAAGGCTTTTGTTCCGAAGATGAATGGAAACGGGCCTATAACGAGATCAATGAGATGGAACAGAATTTTGTCTCGGAAGGTGGCGGGATTGTCAAGTTCTGGCTTGAAATTGACCAGGACGAACAGCTAGCAAGGTTTCAACAGCGGGAGACAGATTCTAGAAAGCAGTGGAAGATCACGGACGAGGACTGGAGGAACAGGGAAAAATGGAATGAATACAGGGGTGCGGTTAATGAAATGCTCGCAAAAACAGATACCCTGCATTCGTCATGGACCCTTGTGGAATCAAACGATAAATTTTACGCACGGTTAAAAACCCTGCAGACTACCATTGATTACGTGGGAACGCTCCTGTAACCGGGTACAGACAGACCCGATTTTAATCCCTTCCCCGATGGTGCTCCATATGGGATCAGGCCTGCAACCGCTAATCGAATAGTTCAGCTTTGAAGCGGGATTTTCGTTCGTGGTCGCCCAATTCCCGGTTCCTGACTTGCGTGCCGACCTGGTGCGACCCAGGCAGGTTACCGGGTGAACAGATGTGCAGGAGGTTACACATTTCCGTTTCCCCGGAAAAAAGCATACAGGACTCCCCAACGCATTCCAATTTATCAAACGGGCATAATTTTATTTTCACCAGGTGAACCAACTTCCGGGATTGTGGTACTATCCTTTTCCACCTTAACAGGTATCAAGTACGTGTTAAATACCCAGAAACTATAAAATTCATGAATAACTCACCAGGGAAAGCGGAAGACCCATGCCAAATTTTTTATGAAATTTCATCACGTTTGCACGGGAAACGGCGAGTTTTTTCAAGGGTACGAAGAAATGACGACTACGCCGTCATGGAAGTGATCTACATTAACACAGAAAACGAGACGATAAAACAAATCGGGTTTGGGAAGAACCGAATTGAAGCACTTAGCGACTGTATATTCGCATTTGCGATGACGCTTCTGGCCTTAGGGATTGAAGTCCCCTCTGATGTCAACGGTTTCACCCCGACCCTTGTCACGTCAACCCTGCAGGAACTGCTCCCCGATTTTGTTCACTTTGTGATTGCATTCCTGTTGATTGCGGCGTTATGGGTCATGCATCATATGCAGTTTCACAAGATCCATTATGTAGACCATAATCTTCTCTGGATTACTATCGGATCACTTCTCTTTGTGGCGTTAATACCGTTTTCCACAGACTTGGTTGGAGATTTTCCAACCTATCCCCTTTGTGCGTTCGTTTTCGAACTGAACCTGCTGATAACCGGGTCTCTCTTCTACCTGCAATGGAGGTATGCTACTGCCAACCGCCACCTTATCGACCCTTCAATGAGTGACCAGGTAATTCGGGCGGGTAAGCAACGGGCTGCCGTGATACCTGCCCTTTCGGCCGTGGGAATTGTGTTAGCCTTCGCTGGCATCCAGTGGAGTACCCTCGTATACCTGTTCGCACCCCTGTTATTCCTCGTGTTACACCTGTATGGTCCGAAATTAAGGGGCAGAAGCTGGGGTTTCTGAAAAACCTGCGGGCAGGTGAGAAAAAAGTATGGTCCCTGCTGTTTCTCCAGGGATTTCTCCCCAGTGCAAAATGCCTATCGCTTTAAAAATTTAAGGGCCGTTGAATTCATGCAATAACGTTTATGCGTCGGTGGCGGGCCATCATCGAAGACATGCCCGAGATGAGCTCCGCAACGCGTACAGAGTACCTCGGTCCGCACCATCCCGTTGGTCTTATCGACGGTAGTTTTCACGTTCAGGTCTGATATGGGGGCATAAAAGCTCGGCCACCCGGTACCTGAACGGAATTTCGCATCTGAAGAAAAGAGGTCAGTACCACAACAAACACAGTGGTAGGTCCCTTTTTCGTGGAAATCATGGTACTTGTTTGAAAACGGTGGCTCGGTTCCGGATGCACGACTCACCACGAACTGGTCCCTGGTAAGGATAACCTGCCATTCCTCATCAGTCTTCTCCATCCGGTCAAGGAGCTCAACACGTCCTGTTTTCTCCACGAATATCGGTACTTTATTATCCATAGCTCCGGCCTGAGTAGATGACATCCGGTCCTCCGGTTATGAGCAGTGGTATACCGCATTATTAATATCTTTTTATCTGGCGACAGGATTGAGCTGTCAAAGGATAATTACTAACCTAACTGCTCCTTAAACGGGTGTAAATAATTACCTTCGCTCTAAAGTATGAAAGAGAGCGCGGTTTATGTGCTGGGACTGGCTATCTGTGAAGGGGTTTTTTGATGTCATTATTAAAGGGATTACCATTTGAGCCCGGTGGAATTCCCCGAGTACTTATCCTGGGTAGTTTTCCAAGCCCGCTCTCGCTTGCGGCTGGAGAATACTACGCAAATCCAAGGAACCAGTTCTGGAAGATCATGGAGGTTCACCTCGGGATTTCAACGGGGCTTCCCTATACAGAAAAGCTCGCGGGCCTGAAGAACCGCAACATCGGTCTCTGGGATGTTATTTTTTCATGTGAGCGTCATGGTGCAATGGACCATGCCATCCGGAATGTTACCCTCAACCATATTCCGCACTTCCTCAATCACCACACAACGGTCAGGATGGTGATTGCCAACGGTTCTACGGCAGGCAGGTACATTGGAAAATCCGGAATGGAATGGCCGTCCCGGGTGAGCGTTTACACGCTACCCTCGACGAGCCCGGCCAATGCCCGGACCTCATTCTCTGAAAAATTACGTGCGTGGGAGGTTGTGCTCCAGTATCAG
>JAPKXR010000117.1 GCA_026394715.1 Methanomicrobiales archaeon
AACTTCCTGCAAACATGCCGTTGCCGTTGTACTAGAATATCTCGAATGCTTGAAAAATAATGTGCCCGTCAGGACTCTTGCCGACAATGACCCGAGGCTTCTGGTCCTCGCACGTTTCATGCCGGGAAATGGAATGGACCTGCCCCTAGCAAATACTTCCCACCCAAAAACCCAATCAGAGTTATCCGGTAATGGGGTGACAGGGGACGATCTTTCCGCAGAAGAAAAGTTGCATGCATATTTTGACGGGCTGACAAAAGCGGACCTGGTTAAGATCCTGGATGACATATGTCAGGAAACTCCGGAGATTGGGCAGGACATTCTTACAAGAATCGTTCTGGTGTCTGCCGCTCCCGAAGCGTTACTGAAAAGCCTGGTTACGGATATTGCCATGCTGGCCCGGGAACCTGGAATGGAGGTGTACGGGGAGTGGCGATCAGCAGCTACGGATTATCATTCCATGAATGACCGGATGGAAGTGCTGCTCACTTCAGGATTTGCAGATGACGTGCTCAAGTGCGGACGGGACCTTTTCCAGTCCGCCAATGCAGAGATCGAATGGATGGATGAAAACGGAGAAGATATTGAATACGGAGAAGGTGGTGAGGAGATTGATGGAAGTGAAGAAATCGTTGAGGAGGTTTCAGAATGTATCAAGACCGTCTTTACAGCGCTCGAACGGTCCACGCTTCCCGTTCATGAGCGGATGATGTATGTGGCGGACCTCGGGTTCAACGATATTTATGGTCTCTGCCCGGAGGATCATGCCTTCTGGAATGGACCATTTACGGAAGATGACTGGAGCCGGTTTGCGGACCTGCTCATCATCAGGCTTGCGGCTGATGAGGATGCGGATGATTTGGATAGTGAAGAAAATTTCATGGTGTATCCCCGTGAAGATGTCAATGGTAAACTGCTCTTTGCCTTCGAATCAGCGAACCGTTCAGAGGACGCCGTACGCTTTTGTATAGGGGCTGCTGCAAAACCTGGTTATTCTCCTTCACTGGTCCGTTATCTTATCCGATTGAAGAGATGGGAAGAGGCACGACAATGGATCGGACGGGAAATAAGGCAGGAGCATGGGCACTCAGGAAATGAAGAGGAACTCCGTACCCTGCTGATTGAGCTGTGGGAACAGGAAGACGACTGGCTGCATATTGCTGGCATGCGGGCAGAAATGTTCCTTTGCAACCCTTCGATTTATAGCTACCCGAAACTGAAACTGGCATCGGAACGGGCTGGTGCCTGGCGGGAGGTGAGTGAAGGGATATCTGACTTCCTTACACGGCATAAAACTCCGGTATCCTGCGTTTCGCAGTCCGGGGAAGGTGAGAGGGTCCTCGGAATTTTACCCCGGTCGGGAGTTATCCGCCTGAAACCGGAACGAAGGACCCCGGCACCGGCATATGAACTCCTCATTGCGATTGCGATCGAAGAGAACGATCCTGATGAAGTCCTTGTCTGGTATGACCTGTATATGACCGAAAAACCGGCCTGTCCCCTCCCACCAGTCTTTGTGGGAGAGATTGCAGGTACAATCGCTGAAAAGTTCCCGGAACGGGCAGTTGCCCTTTTGAAACAAATTGCAGAAGTGTACCTCAAAGAAGCACGCCCGAAATCCTATGAATTGGCAATACGGCAAATCAGAACCATTCGGGATACCCTCAAACGCCAGGACCAGCTGCCAGAATGGGAACTTTATCTCGGCGAACTGAAGAAGGACCATAAACGCAAGAAGCTGTTCATTGATATGCTTGCCGTCCTGGATGAGCGTCCGATCGTACAGCGGTAAGTATCACCCCCGGAAAAGAAGTGACGGCCAGGTTGTCCTGCAGGAGACATCACCTGCGGCGCACAATACTCCCTGGTTTCCCAAAGGCAAAATTTTACGCTTTCGTATCGCGTGGGGATAATTTCACCTATAGAAAGTGGGTGGTAATGTCCGATAGAGATCATCCCTGTTGTATCGCCGTACTTCCGGACGTCGGCGTTTTTTCTCCGTTTTAGACCCTCCGGTCACCTGCGCAGGGTGCCATGTAACCCCATCATCCTCATCATGGAAGCAGCCGCACACCCCGTTTCTCGGTGAATTGCCAATACCGTTCATGTCCTCACTATCAAGGGAGGAAGTTTCGGCACAAGTATCGCAGAAGAAACAAGGTTTTTCTTCCCACTCTTTCTGGTAGTACATCGTTGCTCCGGTACCGCAGACGGAACACCGGCGATGGACTTTGCAGTTCTGGCCGAGGAGGACCAGGTCATCCCCCGGAGGAGAGATATTCACACGGCGCAGCGCGGTCACCTTCAAAATGGTGGACGAACCAAAATCATACGTATACTTGCAGGAATCCCGGGGATGCAGGACATCCTTAATGTACACATGCATTCCTTCCCCTTCCCCCTCACTATTGAAGAAAATGTTCCCGATGGAAAATGCCGACATGTGGCCGCAGCACGAGACCCAGACTTGCCGGATCAGGGAGTCAAGGTCTTTAAGGGTAGTTTTTGGCCCGGCAAGCACCAAAAGCCAGTAGCGGCGGGAATAGGCATCCATGATTCTGATGAGCAGCCCTGGTTCATCGGGCTCCCGCCACCCCATCGTTGGGAGGCAGGTGTCTACGTGTTCATCGAAGATGGCTCCTGTTACCTTTTCATTGCAGATGAAACAGGTCCCGGGAGATTTGGGAGGAGTTATGGGAAGTGCGTCATTATTCGTATGCTGTTCCGGATCATCACCCCCGGCCCAGCTGCTGAAGCGCTCCGCCCATTCGGGACTGAAAATTCCCGCAAGGTCCCCACCCTGTTTGTCCTTCCCGGACCATTGTTTCACAGTCCGGACTTCGCGCCTGATATCCTGTGCTTTATTGCGCATTGTGATTCCGCTGGCATGACAGAATGTTGCGACCTCATCGGCAGCTACATGCAATCCAGTCTTTCTCCGGGTGAGGCCCATGACCTGGCCGGTTGCATACAACAACCCTCCTGCCCAGATTTCATCCCTGCCCCAGGAGAGCGGTGCAGGATCAGTATCCCTCCTTACCAGGACGTCCAACAGCTGAAGACAGCCTTCACGGAGGGGGATTTCCGGATGTTCATCACAAAAGGTGGAACAGATTTTACCCACATCCTCGTAAGCAGTTCTTAACTGGGGCGGAATTTCATCGAATAATGGTGGAAGGTCTTTGGAATCCACACCTCTGATGATTTCTTCAGCAATCTTCAAAAAAGGTGCTTTTTGTGTATTAATTCCCGGGTCAGGATTTTTGTTTTGCGTCCGTTTCATTCAGCAGCTCCATTTCTTGGATATCGGTAGTACTTTTGTGTTTTTCTATTACATTTCTTCTGTGATCCGCAATGGTACAAATACTATCTACATTATTCTAGGGCACCCTTGTTACCCGGACCAATGAAATAGTCCATTGGAAATATTAAAACTTTCATTCCAGGAACAGGCCGTGGATTACACATGGCAGATGATTTTGTACCGTATCCTCCCGGTGGGGCAGGACTAATGGTTGGTGAAAAAAGAGATGCCTGATTTTGGCGGCTTTTTTTTTTTATTCTACATTAATTGTCAGCAGGAATGTTTTCTCCTGCCCGGTTGTCGGCATCCATGACTGTTTAGAGACTGCGACGATCTGTTGCTGGCCTGTTGTACCGGCATTCATTTCCCAAATCCGGGTGCCGCCACACCCGTCACAGGTACCTGATGAAACAAATGAATCATCGATCACGTTCAGCCCGGACGTTGTGGTAAGTACCCAAAGGTACCCCGTCGACCCCCCGTTTTCACCCAGTTTGAGAAGTAAGGTACTGCCTTTCTTCAGGGAGACCGTGGTGTTATTATCCGTTTCAGTAAAGATATACGCCTCGGAAACCTTCTGGTTTAAAAGGATTGATACGGGTGGCAGGGTAGCGGACTGGGTTTTCTCCATCGACATGTTGACCCCGGGCCATGAACCTTCATAGAAATAAGAGTCCTTGTACACGGGGCTTCTTGCATACAGGCTGGTGATGCCAGATGGGACCGTAACCGTTAACGTTCCATTGATACCGGTTATCCCTAATAAACGACCTTCCTTCCCACCATGGAAGATTTCAGCACCTGCAACCGTGTATTCGCCATCTTTTGTCCATGTGGTAATGGTGACATCAGACACGGGTATAACACAACCCACCGAGATCTGTTTTGATGCTGATCCAGAACCATCCAGGCCGGTCGCAGTGAGTGTTACCGAATAATTCCCGGGAAAAATGAACGTATGAACCGGATTTTGTTCTGGTACCGTTGGGGTACCATCACCAAAATTCCAGGACCAGGATGTAGAATTGCCCGTTGAATTTCCGCTGAATTGGACTGTTAATGGTGCACACCCTTCCGTTACATCTGCCGTAATAGTGGTAACGGTGATATTTGCAGGACTGGTCACGGTAATTGTCGCAACTTGCGAGGTGATATATTTGTAATTTAAGTCCTGTATTGTCAGGTTAACGAAATATTTGCCAGCTTTCGGATAAGTGTGGCTGGTGGTGTGGGGATTTCCAATAGATTTGGTGCCATCCCCAAAATTCCACTGGCAATACATCGACCAGGTCCTCGACGTATCCTTAAACTGGACCGTTAAAGGAGCAGTCCCTTCTGTTGGTGAAGCAGTAGCAGACACAATTTTTATCGGTCCCGGGGTTGAGGCCGGGGCATAACCCGAGCCGAACGGTTCAGCTGCAAATACGGGTTGTATAAATACAATTCCAATCACAAGCAGTACGAGTAGGAGTAATTTTTTAGTAGAAACCATGTTGACATCAGCCCATTTTTATCTGGATCTATCACTCAGATCAGTCGATATCTCATGGCTTAAAGGTAATGGAGATGTGGGGTCTTTTTGTATGCTGGCAGATATTCCCCCAGTTCTATTATCACATTCGTATCGGCCGGCAACAAAAAACAATTAACCTTTCAGAAGATTTATTATTTTGAACGTGGATAGCCCTCTATGCGATTATATGCAGTGTTATTGTCTCTTGTTCTGGTCTTCCTGGTTGTCAGCGGTGGATGTATGCAATCATCATCCACAACAACGAAAAAAGCGGTCCAGACCAGTACAGTCATCCCGGGGAACGGCACCTGGACATTCGTGGTATTTGGGGATTCACCAGATCCTGCGACCAATACGACAACTGGTGTCAGCCCTGAACTGATCCCGATTGCCAAGGCAATTGCGGTTGAAAATCCCGACCATGCGATCTATGTCGGTGATCTGACCAACGGATGGGAATTGGATCATACATCCCCTGCGGCAGGTAATTACTCTGCCCAGCATGCAAACTGGATGAAAGCTGTCTCTCCCATCTATAATTATACAACGGGTATGGGTATCCCACTGTATGTCATGAGGGGTAACCACGAAGACGGTCCTCCAAAGAACGTTACTCCCCTTCTTGAAAATTATCTTGCCACCGTTGCACCAGGCATGCCAACGAACGGCCCCCCGAATGAGAAGAAACTGACGTATTCTTTCAGCCACAACGGTGCGAAATTTATTGTCACCGACGACTATATTGCGCACAATGGTCTCAAGGAAACGGTGAACCAGAGCTGGGTTGATGAACAACTCAGCGTGGATACCCGGCCATTCATGTTTGTCTTCGGGCATTCTCCTGCATATATGGTGGAAAACGATACGGAAGATAATGATTTTGCCCTTGCGATACATCCTGCCCAGCGGGATATATTCTGGGAAAGCCTGGTAAACAATCATGTTACCGCCTATTTTGATGGGCATACCCACATGTATGTCCGCGCTGAATATCAGGGTCTCCGGCAGATAGTCACCGGGAATGGCGGGGCAAAAATGCCTGCTTTCGATCCTGCCAACGTTAGTCCGGTGCTGAAGTTAGAATACCCGCACGGGAAGATCGACAAGGAGGACCAGAAAGTTGGTTATATTGTCGTTACGGTTAATGAGACCGCGGGAACGTGGACGGGCGTTCAGAAAATATATAATGCGGAGACCGGGACCTGGACAACGGGTGACACATTCACCCTGCCCTCCCGATCGGGAGTGTGAAGGTACAGGAGACCCGTGATGCATGAACCAAGGGATCATATCCCTCAGGCCCTTTTATTTATCCCTTTTATCAGGCTTATTATCGGGAAAAGATTATTTATTTTCTTTTGAAACGCTTAAAAAAATGTAGGGGCGTCCAGGTCCGGTGCAGTGCATTCCCTGGGCGGACTCCCTCATATTCCCGCATGGCTGCCGGGGTTCATGACAGGGATGTATGGCGGGGAACCTCCCGCACATCGAGAACATGGGGATATTTCCTACAGGGTTGTTGTTTTTTAGGATATTAAAAAAAGAGCGGCCTAATATCCGCTCATTACGGTTGAGACATTATTGATATCGAGGTAACGGCCGTCAGCCCGGGTGTATTGCGGCCAGGTAACATCCACCTCACCGTTTGGGTCCCCT
This sequence comes from Methanomicrobiales archaeon, assembly GCA_026394715.1. Lineage (GTDB taxonomy): Archaea > Halobacteriota > Methanomicrobia > Methanomicrobiales > Methanospirillaceae > CAIKOD01. Next base: position 6,474 of record JAPKXR010000117.1, read on the forward strand.
GTTTTTGCAAACCTGGTCCAGA
>JAPKXR010000166.1 GCA_026394715.1 Methanomicrobiales archaeon
CGGAATGAAGACTGGATTATTTGATGAATTGTACCTCTGTTTGAATCAGAAATATTCTGAATAAAAATGGTTCCGAAATTCTCCTTTCATAAGGAGCTTGATCAGGACCTGGAACACTTTGACCTTCCCAACCTTGTTCAATCCCTTGACTGCCATTTCGGCAACATATTTCGGCATGCCATCATTGATGGAACGACCGGCAAGGATCACCTGGGGATGGTAGCCGACTTCCTTTGCGAATCTTCACGAGGTAGTACGGGTCGACCGGGATGCGAGTAGACCTCCCACAAGCCCGGGGCGGTACTGGTGAAAATTCCACTTGGTGCCGGCTGCCTTGAGCACTTCATCCGTACTGATACCGAGCCGGGCAAAGGTCATAGAAAGTTCGTTCATCAGGGCAATGTTGAGGTCACGCTGGACATTTTAGAGTGACCCGTGGCAGCCTCGGCGGTCCTGACATCAGGGGCCTGGTAGACGTTGGTAACCAGTCCGTATAACTCAGACAATGAGTCTAATGTCTGCTTGTCCATCCCGGAAACAATTTTGTAAATAGTGGGAAGGGTGTGCTCTGTGTCACCTGGATTGGTACGTTCCGGCGAATACCCGACAAAAAAGTCCCTGCCGCATTTCATACCGGATTCGCGCTCAAGGATTGGCCCCATGATCTCTTCTGTTACCCCGGGATAGAACGTGGACTCCAGGACCACGATGGCGCCTTTCTTTAAGTTCTGCCCGACGATCTTCGATGCAGATTCCACCGGTCCGAGGTCAGGGTCTTTCGCTTTCGTCACCGGGGTCGGGACAGCGATGATGACAAAATCCGCCTGCTTGATCTTTGAAGGGTCGGTTGTTGCCTTGATCTTGTTGCCCGGGGTGGCATTCAGTTCATCAATGGCCTTTTGGTTTCTCCGGTACCCAATTGTTCTCAGGTGCCTGGAAAATGCTTCGGCAAGGGGGAGGCCGACATAACCAAGACCAACGACACAGACCGTTTTGTAGAGAAGTGCTTTTGAGACCACGGGGCTGACTCCTTTGTTAAGGTAGTATCGCATGGGATGAAGCAAAAATATATCAGGGGGATACAGAAAGCCATTCCTGATTTCCATGGATATCGGAACACATTTAATGAATTGTGGCCTTGAACCGAGGATGGAGATGATCTTAATGAGGATACTGGTAGTATAGTCTGTTCGAATCTATAGGATTATTCCTCTTGCATCAACAGAGCCCGAAACCCTGCTTGTACAAAATGACGGTCACTGGTCAACGCGTCATGAATGTTCCGTTCTCGCATAACTTCAAGAGAGATGCAATCTGTAAGACTCCATGCTTTATCGAGCCGTTGTTCGTAGAGTGCCCATCCTTTCGACCATAAAACAGGATCGACAAAGACAATCTCAACACGAACGGAGTTTTCAATGTTATGAAAGAACGAGGATTACAGATGGTTTGAATGCAGGATCACAAAGCGCATTTGCCGTCTCATCAATTACAGCAGAAGTAGTGAGAAACCAGGATCCCGATTTCATCTGTTTTTTATAGAGCTGATCAGCCGTTTCATGGAGATGGTCCTGCCGGTTCAACAAAGCAATCCAGCAGACCGTATCGACAAAGCAAACTGTATTTTTCATGTATTCCTTCGTTTCGGTAGTCCATACAGGTAATGGTCATGCTCGGTGGAAAGGTCCTGGATATCTGTAGTCACGGCAAGGGATGAAATATCAAATGCAGGATCCTTCTCAACATCAGGATCTTCCGGAAGAGGCTTCACGGTGATTGTATATTTTTTTCCGGCCTCCAGATGAACTGGTCCTGACGGCCGAAATACCGACCCATCAAATACTACTTTCATTGTTTTTGCCAAAGTAATGATCCCCTTTAACCAGACAGATACGTATCTGAGTCCTAGTGAGTTATTGTCTTCCATGTACTATAATAGTACAGATCGTTTCGGAAGGTATCGCGTTATATTCAGAAGGTATGCTGAATTATAGCAAAGTGAATGGGCTAAAGTCTGAACAACGGGACGAACATGACAAATTGTTACCTTGAACCACTTCCTTGGCTTTCTTTACGATGTAATAGGGATCGACCGGTATACAATGACCCCCCACAAGCCCGGGGCTGTACTGGTGAAAGTTCCACTTGGTCCCGGCAGCCTTGAGGACTTCATCCGTGCTGATGCCAAGCCGGGCAAAGATCATGGAAAGCTCATTCATCAGCGCAATGTTGAGGTCACGCTGGACATTTTCGAGTGACCCGTGGCAGCCTCGGCGGTTTTGATATCAGGGGCCTGGTAGACGTTGGTCACCAGCCCGTATAACTCAGACAATGAATCTAATGTCTGCCTGTCCTTGCCGCATTTCATGCCGGACTCCCGCTCAAGGATGGGGGCCATGAGATCTTCGGAAAAGCCGGGATACACGGTGGACTACAGGACCACGATAACGCCTTCTTTAAGTTCTGCCCGACGATCTTCGATGCTGATTCCAACCGGTTCCAGGTCAGGGTCTTTCGTTTTGGTGACCGGGTTGGGACTCCGATAATGACAAGATCAGCCTGCTTAATCATTGACGGGTCGGTTGTTGCTTCGATCCTGTTACCAGGGGTTGCATTTCAGTTCATCAACCGCTTTCTGGTTTCGCCTGTACCCAAATCTTCCTCATGTGCCTGGAAAATACTTTGGCAAGGGGGAGACCGACATAACCGGGACCAGACAACACAGACCGTTTTATCGCGAAGTTTTTTTTAGAGACCACGGGGGCTGACTCCTTTGGTAAACTACATGCTATCATCACATGGGATAGAGCAAAAACAAAATCGGGAAGAATTGGCAGCGACCAATGAAATAACTGGCAAAGGAAATACTTCAAAATGTGGAATTTTATACCGCCGTTGACAGTAGGAACAGATTACAGGAGTGCCTGAAATTCTTCAACAGAAATCCCTGCTTGGATAAGGATTGATTTTAGAGTCTTTGGAGCGAGGGTTTTTCCGGTATGCACTGCGACAGTGACAATGATATCGCGTTGCTCATGATAGAGATAATGGTGGCTGCCACGGGAACCAACTTCCTTAAAACCGTCTCTATTAAGGGCCTGGATAACCTTTTTCCCGGTTATTCTTGGGAGCTTCATACCATAGCGCTCATATCAAGCGGTACGCTGACTTCAACCGGAACGGGTTTTCCCAGTTTTCGTAATACCTCAATATATCCCGATATCGCTTCTTCAATATGGAGAAGAGCTTCGTCCCAGGTAGAACCCTCGCTGATACAGCCAGGAAGGGAAGGAACGGTGACAGTATACCCACCGTCCTCATTCTTTTCCATGAGTACCGTGTAACGGACATGTGTACCTGACATATAGATCTCTGCTTCTATGATGGTAAATGAGACTATTTAATGAATTCTTTCAAATCAGAAATTCAACCAAGAATCACCGGTATACTCCCTGTAGTAAAACGCAAAAAAACCTCATGAAGCAAGATGGCTTCGCACCAAAGCGCTGAAAATTTGATACGGGATAATTAATCTCTTTTGGATCCCGATTTCATCTGTTTTTTGTAGAGTTGATCAGCCGGTTCATGGAGATGGTCCTGCCGGTTCAACAAGGCAATCCAGCAGACCGTATCAACAAAACAAACAGTGTTTTTCATGGATTCCTTCGTTTCGGCAGCCCATACAAGTAATGGTCATGCTCGGTGGAAAGGTCCTGGATATCTGTAGTCACGGCAAGGGATGAAATATCA
>JAPKXR010000385.1 GCA_026394715.1 Methanomicrobiales archaeon
ATGCGATGTCAGGTAAATAAACGGGATTTGCCCGTATTTGCCCCCATAAATTGTGCAGGCATAAGGATATTTTTGGTACCCTCATATACGGTTTCGCATACTATTATCACTCATAAAATCCCAGAAAACACTACATACATATGAAAACTCTCATTGAAGTCCACAGGGAAGGAAAATATTTTGTGGCCGTCGATCTCCTCACAAATGTCGCTGACCAGGGCTTGTCAGAAGAGAAGGCAATGCAGAACCTCAAGAAAGGACTTGAGGAGCATTACCAGCTCCTGATCGAACTAACCCCCCGGGACCACAAGCTGACCTACCTGGACATCGACGTTGATAATCTTGTCAAAAATTCCTCTGCTGTCAGCTCTTGAAATAATTAAAATCCTTGCCAGTTTTGGCTTCAAACCGGTACGTCAGACCGGTAGCCATATTCATCTCCTGCATCCGGAGACCCACCGTCTCGTTACAGTTCCGAACCATCCTGAGATCGCCTCAGGTACATTGCTCGCAATTCTCAAGCAGGCTAATATCGGGAAGGCTGAATTCCAAAAGCATGTGAAGTGACTGGCTGATATCGATTGCCGGTCGTTCACACGTGAGCGGGAGCCCATAGGCAAGCAACATTAATTATGGTTGCACCTTCAGGATTCATCCCGACATGTGTGGAGAACATTGTATCGATGCTCTTTTTTTAATTCCCCCAATACCCCGCTTTACTCCCGGGTACACCTGGGAGATACTTGTAAAAGATCGGAAGAAGAGTCAGATACGATATATGAGAGTGAGGGGATACGGGTTCCCCTTCAACACTCAATGGTCATGGGGTGACGCGTTCACAACCACTCCACCCTCACGACAACAACACAGTGAACAGATGTTGTATAGATAAGTGTCGTTGGTTTCATATCCAGATAGACCAATAAAGTCATTCCCGTACGTGTGGGAATAGGACAAGGACCTAAGGACATCCCCACACGTGCGGGCAACTTTATGTTTCTTACTATTCCTGATTCGCTGCACGGGATTCACTTGCCCACGCGATATGCCCCTTTCGGCACCGTCATCTCGAACCTGGCCCCTTTTCCAGGCTCCCCGGTCTCGCGGATGGTGATGCCGGTAATATCGAGGATTTCCCTTGATAAGGCTAAACCAAGCCCGGTGTTCTTCCCAAATCCGCGTTCGAAGATTTTTTCCTTTTCTTCAAAAATAATTCCATCACCATCGTCCTCGCACACGATGACCTGATCATCACCAGCTTCCTCAATAGAGAACCGGATTGTTGTAATCTTCCCGCCGTACCGTATGGCATTGTCCATCAGGTTGTAAAAGACCGTGACAATCAGCGGGTCGGCGAACACTTCAGTTCCAGAGGCTAGATCGTTTTTCACTATAACATTTCCAAGATGAGCTCCCTTTGCCGCGGTGTCCACGAGTGTGCGGCAGTCCTGCCAGGCAGGGGCATGGACACCGATCTACTCGTATTCCTTGGTGAATCGGATCATGGCGGAGATATGTTTTGCAGCGGTGTTGATCTTCATGAAATACTCATTTTGTGAAGAATCGAGCGGTGTATCTTCGAGTATTTCGAGGTAGCCCATCTGCACCGTGAGCTGGTTATTGATGTCGTGCCGGGTGATGGAAGAGAGGAGGTTGAGCTTTTTGTTTGCCTGCCGTAGCGCTTCCTCTGCCCGCTTGCGATCAGAGATATCGGCGAGCAGGATAAGAACCGCTGGTTGATCCTGGAAGTGCAGTGGAGCACCTTTTGATATGACGGTCAGATGCTGCCCTGTTTTTGTGATGAACTCGACCTCCAGTGATTCTCCCCTACCCGAAGAGAACCGTTCCTCGATGGCTGCCGCAATTTCCGTATGCTGGTGCGGGACCACATACGTTATGATATCAGTCCCCACCATCTCTTCCGCTGAGTATCCAAGGATGGTTGTGGCTGCCGGGTTCACGTACCGTATCTTCCGGTCATGATCATAGACCAGGACCAGGTTCGGCATATTCTCCACCAGGCCACGGTTAAACTCCTCGCTCCCCTTTAGTGCGTCTTCTGCCCGTATCCTGACAAAGGACAGGTAGGTGATGACCCCGGCAACGAGGATAAAGATCAGCACCCGTATGAAGGCCCCCTCAAGAACAACCGGGTCATTCGAGAAGATAACCATCAGGATAAAATAACAGCATGCAAGGATCACCGAGTAGATGAAACCCCGCTTCACGTAATACACGCACGCAAGGATGATCGGGAAATAGAACAGGTTCTGGAAGATGGTGAGCCAGCCGGAGAGCAGCGACATGATGCTGACGATAAAGACGGCGAGGGTCAGTACTAGAATGAGGGCCAGGGGCAGCCATCCCTTATGTGGGGATAGAAATGCCCAGGGGGTTTTCATGGTCCAACACCCTGCATATTGCCATTATCCGGGTTCATCCGCCATGCCCCCTTCAGTACCGTCATCTCAAACCGTGCCCCTTTGCCCGGCTCGCCGGTTTCGGTGATCGTGATACCT
>JAPKXR010000073.1 GCA_026394715.1 Methanomicrobiales archaeon
CTGTGGTCTCACTCGTCAACAGGACGGCCCTGGCGATCGGGAAGGACGCGCCCGGTACATTCCGCCAGATCAATGCCGGAGAAGTTCCGTACCGGGCCGCAGAGAACCCGACCCTCTATGTATTCGTGTATGACACGGACGAAACGGTCGTTGCCCATGCGGAAAACCCCTTGTTGATAGGTTTCAATACGCGGGGAAAGTCCGATGTAACCGGCAAACCATTCCATGATGAAATTCTCGCAGGGGCGTTGAAGAACGGGACCGGCTGGGAAGAGTATGTCTATATCAATCCCGTCCAGACGAACCTGTATTATAAGGCCACGTATTACCAGTTAACCAAAGGGAGCGATGGGAAGTCCTATATCGTATGCAGTGGAAATTTCAGGCCCTGCAACACATGATACCGGCCCCGGCACCACTTTGATTTCCCGGAGGGTTTAGCACCGGAGCCCCGCCTCCAGGCACGTCTGCAGGCAAACGGCATGAAGAAACGGCTGGCCGTCTGCCACCTGAACGTTCATGCGAAGGACTACCGCATTCTTCCATCCACGGCAACCCCTTCACTCTTTATCGTGCAGGTTTCCATCATGAAAGAACTATAATAATACCTGGCAACAGAATACCAGGTCATGACCCGGATTCCAGTTAACACCGTGCCTGTTGACGAGGTCACTCTTGCGTACAGGGACTCGGGTTCGGGGTACCCGGTTGTCCTCATCAACGGGCTTGCTTGCACCATGGATATGTGGAACCCACCCGTTCTTGCAAAGATTTCCGAACATTTCAGGGTCATAATCTTCGATAACCGGGGCACGGGGTATTCCAGCTCCTCTGAAAAACAGTTTTCCATTCCCCTGCTTGCCAGTGATACGGCAACCCTGATGGATGCTCTCGGCATCTCCTCCGCTCATATCCTCGGGTTGTCCATGGGGGCATCCATTGCACAGGAGCTTGCCCTCAGTTACCCGGAAAAAGTAACCAGGCTCATCCTGGTGGCAGGTGAATGCGGGGGGGCCGAATCGGCGCGGGCACAGCCGGAGATCATGACAAAACTCATGGATAAAAGTGGAACAATGCAGGATGTAGCGAATCGTATGTTTTCCCTGCTCTTCCCACTATCATGGCTTAGCGCCCATGATCCGTTCCGCTATTGCCCGGAAGTGTATGAAACAACGACCGATGAGACAGTGGCACGCCAGGCATCTGCGTTCTTCGAATGGACGGGATCGTTTGCCCGGCTGGGCGACATCCGGTCGCCGACTCTTGTTCTCACCGGTACGGATGACGTGATCATCCCGCCCGTGAACGCTCATATGATTAGCGGGCGGATCCCCGGTGCAGAGCTGGTCATGATCCCCGGTGCAGGACATGGACTGATGTACCAGTTCCCCGACCGGTTCAGTGATTGCGTGCTGGATTTTCTGGACCGCTGAATCCCCGTACCTGCTGGCTGAAACATGAAAGGTGGATGAACCGTTTTACCACCATCGCCCTTCCCTGCCCTGTATCAAGACCCAATTAACCGGGAGATCGGGAGATCATCCCTTGCATTCCAACAGCTATCCGGGTGAATCAGGTCCTTTCTTTGCGAGCCCGATCTTGCAGAACATAAACGGTGCTCCGGCGGTTATCCATACCCCGACAAGTGCAGCCCGGAAATACGACATCCCATAGCCAGCGAGGTCCGGGGATTTTGTCGGGGCACTCAATGCTACCCAGAGGAGCGCAAGGATAATAATTCCCGAAAGGTAACGAATGGCTTTCCGTGACTTACTCCCGTCAACAACATACGGGATATACACGGCACTGATAACCGCACCTGCAGCTGCACCGAACAGCAGGCCTGCCGCCATCAGCTCATCCCGGAGTGACAGGGGGTCGATAACGGCATTCGTCTGTAAAAATGCCAGTGCGGACCACCCGGCAGGTACCTGCCAGGTCCCGAGACAATAGATAACCACCTGGGTCAGTACGATGAACATGCACGAGGCCAGGAATGCGAGGAGTATCCTTGTACCAGGGGGTTTTTGTGATAACCACAACGCAACGGGTTTTTCATAGCGCAGGAACACGAGAAGGATGATAAGCGCAATAATCCAGCCAGAGAGAATGTCGGTGAGAAAATGCACCCCCAGGTACATCCGTGAAATACCGACAAGGATAATGAGCACGATGCAGACAAGCCAGAGGCTTCTCTTTTTGAACCAGGTACAGATATACCCCAGGAATGTAAGTGAAATCTGGGCAGCCGCCGAAGGCATACCAAACGTAGGTTCGGACGAAAATGCCTTCACCTCAGCACTAACCCAGTAGGGGCGCGGGGCATGGAACAGGATCTTGAGCATCGCATTGAACGCAGCACTGATCGATAGAAGGAAAAGGAGTCGTAAACCGAGTGATTTATTATAACACCAGAGTATCAGGGGGATAACCACCAGGTAAAATTCCGGTGCTCCCAGGATTGAGACCAGCAGCATAAAAATGGCAAGACCGGGTGCATTTGCCTGCAATATAATATTTGGTGCGACCTCGAGAATCATGTAACCTGATAATTCGGTGTAATGATACATAATAATATTGTATGTTTGACATAACATTACAATAATTATTTTAATGCTGCGTGGCGATATACCACATATGTATGATTACCGGGGACGCCTAGCCAGGAGAATATCCGAAGGCACGTTTTCAGCTGAAGAAGGGGAAATCGTACAGACTTATCTCAGCGAATACATGGCATTGAAAAATGTCGACCCCGCAACGTTAAGATGCAAATATTCAGCCACCTGCACTCTTGTTGGAATATTTCACGATAATAAAGT
>JAPKXR010000249.1 GCA_026394715.1 Methanomicrobiales archaeon
ACCGAGGAATACGAGAGTCTCGAGGGTGGGAGTTGCGAGAATGTTCATGCTTTTGAACATATGTTCATTATTATGAACGATAGTATATAGGAATTGTGCAGGAAATGCCCTTACCGTTATCGAGCGGCATCCGGGCTCACCCATCACCGGCCGCCCTCCGCATCGGGCAGACGTTGCACCCGGCCATCTCGCCGAAACAGAACAGGAACCGTTCCCTGATCATCTTCGGCAGCTGGTCCTCGGGGATGGGGACGAACCCGAATGTCTTGTAAAAGCTGATCAATTGCAGGGTCGAATGCATGTACAGCTCTTCATGCCCGCAGGCGTCGACCAATGCCTGCACGACGAGCCGGGCAAGGCCACGCCCACGGAACTCATCCAGGGTAAAGACGCCATCGACTTCGTGCCCATCGGGATGCAGCCGGCACCGCGCAACGGCGGCGAGCATCCCATTGACGAAGGTACCGAAAATGCGGTCTTCAGCGGGGTTGGCCTCCTGCTGGCGGTAATGGTACCAGACCTCTTTCTCAAGGGGGAATTCAGGAACGGTAAGTTCGCGGGTCAGGGGGGGTTGGCGGAGGAGTCAAATCAGTGCTTAGCCCGACCTGCAGAAATGTAGTTGGACACAATTATGCCAGGTTTTTCCCTGAAGGGATAAGGGGACAAAATGAAAATAACCGACAATGTATCCTCAATACACTTTTTGGTGTGTTCCGATATCGATTAATAACACAATAGTATGTGCCTCGTCCATGAACTTGAAAATGAGACGCTGATCATAATTTATTCTCATTGCCCACAATCCCCGAAGTACACCACTTAATGAATGTACACGGAGAGAGGGATGAAAAGGATCTGAAATGAAAAGGTCAACTCTCTCCCGGAACAGGGGGACAAGTTCGGGTTGTTGTACACTCCATTTTTTAAAAATCCGCCGGAATTTATCATCCCATACAAGATTAATCATTGAGCTCGTTAAAAAGATCGCGTACGGATCCGGATCTCACATGGCCCTGGGAATAATTCTCTTCCGCTTCCAGCGCTCGTTTCGCAATCCGGGAACGCTCTGTTTCAATAAGCCTGCAAGATAATATCTGATGAATATAGTTGCGGTCATCGATATCGAGCTGATCAATCTCTTCCAGCACTTTATTAACAGTAACGGCAGGATTCATTTTAGATTCCCATTAGTATTGATTCTCATAAGGATGATATAATCCTGCTTATATGGGAAAAATTCTTGATGAAGCCCTGATGATGACAATGGTTTCCTCCCATGGCCACATTTTTTCCAAAGCAACCCTGACCCAGTCCATCATGGCACTATGACAATGTAGGAAGTGCAGACTTTGCATCTGTCCGGATTGGGGTGTTATCAAACAGAGCACAACCAATGACATTCACCCACCGGCCGCCCTCCGCATCGGGCAGACGTTGCACCCGGCCATCTCGCCGAAACAGAACAGGAATCCCACCCGGATCATTGTTGGCAGCTGGTCCTCGGGGATCGAGACGAACCCGAATGTCCTGTAGAAGCTGATCAGTTGCAGGGTCGAGTGCATATATAGCTCTTCATGCCCGCAGGCGTCGATTTCATGCCTGCACGACGAGCCGGGCAAGCCCCTCGCCCACGGAACTACTCGTCCAGGTTGAAGATGCCATCGACTTCGTGCCCGTCGTGATGCAGCCTGAAACCTGCGCAACCGGCCGGGCGATTCGTCCCGTCGACAAAGGTGCCGAAGATGCGGTCCTCAGCGGGGTTGGCCTCCTGCTGGCGGTAATGGTACCAGTCCTCTTTCTCAAGGGGGAATTTTGGGAACGGTAAGTTCGCGGGTCAGGGGGGTGTGGGTATTGTGATGTGACAGGAATGCAAGAAGAGTAATTCCCCTACTAGTTGCTCAAAGGGGAATGTATATGGTCAAATAACCATACACTATAATGAGTAACCGTGTCTGCACAGGCATCAATTCCTAACATTCGCATCTTCCCCCTTCTTGGCTACGTTGAAGAAGCTTTGAAACGGGCAGAATATCATCCTGATGACCAGGGGGTCTTTATTGGAAAGGTACCTGAATGCCCGGGCTTTTTTGCACAGGGGAATACCCGAAAAGAGGCAGAACAAAATTTACGGGATGTTATTGAAGGAAATCTCCTTCTTGCACTTCAACTCGGCTTTGAGATACCACCAATTAAGGGAATTACTATCCAGTATGTCGAGACTAACGCCACTCAGTACAAATGAAGTTATAAGAAAACTTCGCAAACTGGGTTTTATTGGCCCTATCCCAGGAGGCAGGCATCATTTGATGGTCCACATGACAATGAAGAAGATCATCCCGATTCCTATGCATTCAGGAAATGATATCAGCGTCGGACTGATCCGTGAAATTATCAGGGAGATTGAGATTTCACGGGAAGAATGGATCGCATTATAATTCTCATCTTTGATTTTCCCGATCTGATTGGGCAAGTGCCCAGCAAAAGATAGATCAGAATTACTTTTTCCTGCATCATTTCTCTTTTTCAAGGATGGTGTGCAGACCTCTTATGACAATAGGTAGTTTCAACTCAATTGTCTCCCACAGGAGTTCATAATCCACACCGATATACCCATGAATCACTTTGTCACGCAATCCTGCAATGCTTCGCCAGGGAATGTCCGGATATTCTGCACGGACCTCATCGGGAAGCATTTTTGTTGCCTCTCCCATAATTGCAAACTTATAGAGTACGGCCGAAATTGTCTTGTCATCATCGACGAATTCTTCAAATGACATACCCGTGGCGAAGGCCTCGATATCTTCCGCAGCCCACATAATGTCATTGAGAAGAAGGCGGTATTCTCTCATGCGTACACAACGTCCCGGAAGACGCTTTCCCGTATCTCAGGCCTGAGTGCCCGTGGTGTAGCCAGGTCTACATGCCTGCCGATTTTTTCTTCCAGGTACTGGGAGAGTTCAATGAGATCGAAGAGGTCCGCGCCGGGGTTGAAATCAACGAGTATGTCCACATCACTGT
>JAPKXR010000135.1 GCA_026394715.1 Methanomicrobiales archaeon
TTCTGTCAATTCCTCCGGGTATAATATCATTATATCATCCATCACTATTACTAAGAAACTGGGGATATCCTACGGTAACCGCGTAATACGCGGTTATCACTACCTGATAAAAAACGAGGAAACCTAATGAAAATTCGTGCAGTATTGTCAATATTTATAACACTCCTCTTTGTTGCAGGATATTCTTGTGCATTCGCAGCTGGTTCAACCGCAATTCCTGCTATAATAAAGGCCGATAACACGTATATTGCTCCTTTTAGCTATTCTTACTATAACTGGTTGAATACCCGGTCTTATGCACCTTCCGAGGACCAGGAAGTACATGGGCTCGGGCTGATCCCCGCTCCGGTAGATCTGTCCGGGACAACAAATTCTGCGACCTGGGGCAACAATGTCAATAGTCCTGCAGTTGTTGGGTATGCGTTGCAGAGAAGCGTTGATAGTGAGGACCGAAAAGGCACTACCACTGCCAAAACTGCGGGTTCTGACCGCTATGATCTCCGCACACTGGGAAAACTAACACCCATTAGAAACCAGGGGCAGGATGGGAATTGTTGGGCATTTGCATCAATTGCATCGCTTGAATCATCACTTTTACCTGGTGAGCGTTCGGATTTTTCTGAGAATAATGAAAAAAATCTCCACGACTTCAGTGTACCCATAAACGTGGGGGGTAACGATTTTATGGCGGCTGCCTACCTGGCACGCTGGGCAGGTCCTGTGTCTGAGACTGCGGACCCATATTCATACGGGACTTCGATTTCGCCCCCAGACCTCCCCGTTGAAAAACATGTCCAGGAGGTATATTTCATACCTACCCGGAGGGAACCCCTTGACAACGACCTGATTAAGTCCGCGGTGAGACAGTATGGCGCAGTATATTCCGCATTACGGTATGAGGCATCATCGTACACATCACGGAACGCGGCATATTATTATTCCGGGTCTGGCGTATTTAACCATGCAATCAATATTGTCGGGTGGGATGACGATTATGCTGCGGAAAATTTTGGTACCCCACCCCGGGGAAACGGTGCCTTTATCGCCCGAAACAGCTGGGGCTCAACCTGGGGTGATGCAGGATATTTCTATATCTCGTATTATGATACGCGCATCGGCAGGGATAATACGATGTTTATAGCACAGCCATCAACGAATTATGCACGAATTTATCAGTATGACCCGTTGGGATGGGTCGCTAATTTTGGATTCGGTACTGACACTGCGTACTATGCAAATGTTTTTACAGCGGCAGGAAGCGACCAGCTGAAGGCAGTCGGGTTCTATACGTCGGCAACGGATACGCAGTATGTAATAAAGATTTTCATGAATCCGGATAACGGACCGATCAGTTCCAGTGGTTTTGCATCCAAACAGGAAGGGACTATCAGTCTTCCCGGGTACCACACGATCCGTCTCGACAACCCGGTCGATCTTAAAGGTGGTGATCGGTTTTCAATTGCTGTGAAGGTCGTGTCTACCGGGTGGACCACTCCTGTTGCGATAGAAATGCCAATTGAGGGATATTCCTCGAAAGCAACGGCGTTACCTGGTCAGAGCTACATCAGCAGCGATGGTGCAGGGTGGAATGACCTTACCCAGTCTTACCCTAACTCGAATGTTTGTCTGAAGGCATACACAGTCCCCGGTTCAATCCCGGTCCCTGTATTTAAGCCAATTCCGGTGTCATGGCCAAAACCCGTATTTTATCCATCACCCCCGTTGAAAAATTACACCTGGCTATCCACCCCTGTTAAAACCAGCATTCCATGGGCCTATATGAGCACTGGCCCTGTTAACCTCGTGAACCAGACCGGCAGACCGTTCATCGGGCAGGTATTAACCAAAAATATAACCCAATCATTTGTCACGGTACCAGGATCTTACGTATCCACATACCGGGTTGGTACCGGGAATATCACTCTAACGACCAGTCCCGAGGGGAAGTTTCTCGCAACGTATAAGGGTTCAGATAGAGATACTGGAAAAGCAGTTTTTCTACCCGACCTTTCTGGACCTATCGTCCAATAAAAAATTTGTGCCCCCTTAATTTTTTCTGATAGTTGGCGAACGATTATCATCCTGTTTTCATAATACTGTAGGTATAAACGTTTGAGATGCCGGGCCCCTCGTAAATCTGGAATAGCGCAACGATAGCTACTATGTCCATTTCGCTCAAGCGTTCGGCCCGGTGTCTCCCTGGTGTCCAGATCTTTACTCCAACAGGCAGGTGAATCAGATTCCACCAAGGCAGAATAAAATCAAAGATAATCTCAGCAGAGGTTGCCGTATATGTCAAAAAGGAGCCAAAATGGTACTTTTTGTTACCGGTGTATGCCCTCGTACCTGTTGGTATTGTCCCCTTTCGGGTGAACGAAAAGGAAAAGACACAACCTATGCCAATGAATGGATGATTGACAGCACAGAGCAGGCAATTGAAGTGGCACACCGGATGAGTGCCCTTGGGACAGGAGTAACCGGTGGCGAACCACTTGCACGTCCCGACCGGGTCATTACCTATTGTTCACGATTAAAGGAAGAATTCGGACCGGAACACCATATACACCTCTATACGGGAATCGCACCCGACCATGATATGCTCACCCGCCTGGTAGGTATTGTCGATGAAATTCGGCTTCATCCGCCGATGGAGATTTGGGACCAGGTCATGGCAAGTGACTATGTCGTATCAGCCGTAGATGCAAAAAAGATGGGATTTGATATCGGCTTTGAGGTACCGGCCCTGCCGGAAGTCGGCGTCCTTGACCGGGCCCTTCCGTTTCTTGATTTCCTGAATATTAATGAGCTTGAATGGGGTGACCATAATGCAGACGGGATGCGTGAACGTAACTATCAGCTCGAAGACGGGTTCCATAACGCCATAGAGGGGGCAAGGGAATGGGCATCACAGATCAGCAAGGACGAAAAAGTTCATTTTTGTTCCTCTTCATTCAAGGACTCAGTTCAGCTCAGAAAGCGGTTAATCCGTGTTGCAAGGAATACCGCCAGACCTTTCGATCATGTGACCCGGGACGGGACCATTATTTATGGCCGCCTGGTCATTCATGAAAAAGATCGGGAATGGCTTAAACGCCTCAAACCGGGAACATCCGAAAACATGGGTGACCATGTAGAACTTTCATGGAGGGAATTACGTTCCAATGCAGAAACACTTTCGGGAGAGAGCTGCATTATTGAAAGGTACCCGGACCGGGGTATTATCGTTGAGGTGACACCTCTTTGAGCCTGAGATCTCTATTAGAACCCCTGTATGAAGCACATCTCATACGCCAGTGTGTATACAGGCCCCGCCACATTGCTATTATTCAGGACGGAAACCGACGCTACGCCAGGGATACAGGTCTCGGCACGGCTGAGGGGCACCGGGCAGGAGCAGACGTGACGGAAAAAGTCCTTGACTGGGTACATGAACTGGGGATCACCCATATCACGCTCTATTCCTTCTCGACCGAAAATTTCAACCGGGACCCAGATGAAGTTGAATCTCTTTTTAGCCTTTTCAAAGAGAAATTCTTAAGCGTCCTGACCGATGACCGGGTTTCCAAATACAGGATACGTGTCAGGATGGTCGGTGACCGGACACTCCTGCCTGACGACTTAAAAGCGGTAGTGAAGATCGCTGAAGAGGCAACAAATGAGAACCAGGATTTTTTCTTAACGATTGCCCTGGCATATGGGGGCCGGAATGAGATCCTTCACGCAGCCCGGAGAATTCTTGCCAAAGTAAGCGATGGTACGTGTAACCCCGAGGAAATTACCCGTTCAATGGTTGAATCTCACCTCCATGATGGGAGCGATTTACCTCCTGTAGACCTTATTATACGGACTGGAAATGAATGCAGGACCTCTAATTTTCTCCCCTGGCTGGCAAACGGGCATGAAAGTGCGGTATACTTTTCAGCTCCATACTGGCCGATGTTCCGACGAATTGACCTGCTTCGAGCGATAAGAGTCTATTCCCAACGAATAGATGCAGGAATCACCGCCCGAAACGCCTGACCCGGGACTGGTAATCACGGAGAGCCCGGAGGACGTCCACTTTCCGGATATATTTCCAATTTGTATCAGAGAAGAAAAGCTCCGAATATACCGATTGCCATATCAGGAAATCAGTCAGGTGGTCGCCTCCGGTTTTAATAACAAAATCAGGGGTATATTTGAATGTCAGACATGATTCGAGAAGTTTTTCGTCCACCTGGTCAGGGCGGGTATGGGAACGGGCCATTGATTTGATGCATTCAGTGATCTCTTCACGCCCACTCTTTCCGATGGCAACAGTAACGGGAAGTCCTGTTCCACTGTCTTCAGTCTGTTCCCTGTAATGGATGACCAGATGGGCAATCTCCCCGATTTTCCTGATCACGGGTAAATATTTTTCAATGGGCGAATTTTTCTTTGTACTGATATGAAATGTCAGGCCATTGAGGGTACTACCATCCCGGACAGATTTTTCATTTTCCGAATCGATCTCCCGGGCTGCATACCCTGATGCCCTTGCGGCAACACCCTCTGAAATATCAATACACCACCTGGTACATGCAAGGATCTTATCAGGGGCGTCATGCATATCCTGTTCGGTAATCATTACACAGATATGAGCTGGCAGGAGTGAGAGCTGACGTTCGATACGTCGTTCATATAACCAGTAAATCAAAATGATAACCTCCGGTTGTCTCTATACATGGTCTTACCCGGTTGATGCTGCAGATAATGCAGTTCATTCCAGCCTTTCAAAACAATGCTCATTATTCCCCCAACTATTAATTGTTTTTTTAATAAAAATTCCACTTTTATGTATGTCCTTTCAGGAAGCCCAGTCCAGGAGCTCCTGG
Source organism: Methanomicrobiales archaeon (assembly GCA_026394715.1). Taxonomy (GTDB): domain Archaea; phylum Halobacteriota; class Methanomicrobia; order Methanomicrobiales; family Methanospirillaceae; genus CAIKOD01. Next base: position 4,854 of record JAPKXR010000135.1, read on the forward strand.
AGGGTTAGACTGTTTAAAATGTCTTTCGCGCTGCACCAACCACGTTGTGCAATGGTTACACCATAACGCATGTGTGAAAAATCATCCTCGTGGTGTGTATCTGTACCGATTGAAATGGGGACTCCCAACTCTTTCGAATGCCTGATATCGGTATCGTCGAGGTCAAGCCTCCAGGGTGATGCATTACATTCGAGTGATGTTCCGGTCTCTTTGGCACGGTCGATTATTCGTGACAGATCGATTTCGAATGGAGGTCTCTTGCCGAGAAGCCTGCCAGTGGGATGGCCGATAATGTCGACATTTTCATTCTCTACCGCCATGATCACACGGCGGGTCATTGAATCCCGGTCTTCTTTAAGACTCGTATGGACCGAGGCGATAACAAGGTCCAGTTCGGAAAGTGCGTGGTCCTGGAGTCCAAGTGAGCCATTTACGAGGATATCAACTTCGGTACCATGCAGAAGCGTACAGGTCCCCCCCATCCTGTTGACGCGTTCGATCTCGTGGGACTGTCGTTGTAGTTTTTCTTCATCCAGGCCATGAGTGATGCCAAGGGTTGCTGAGTGATCAGAACAGAGGATATAATCATATCCAAGCGTTTCACCGTTCATCGCCAGTTGTTCCAGGGTAAGAGATCCGTCACTCCAATCAGAATGGACATGGAGATCACCCCGGATATCAGTTAGACCGACCAGTTGTGGAAGCTGGTAATTCCTTGCGAGCTCGATTTCGCCTTGGTTTTCCCGCAGCTCAGGGATGATATTTTGGAGTCCGAGGAATGCAAACATATCCTGTTCATTGGAAAACTCATGGATCTTTCCATCTGCCCGTTCCTGTACTCCATATTCGTTCACCTTCCGGCCGGATTCAATGGCAATTTCCCGGAGACGGATATTGAATTCTTTTGAGCCTGTCAGGTAGATAAGCATGGACCCTAACTGGCGTTCATGGGTAAACCTGATATCCACCCGGTGTCCGCGGACTCGAACCGATGTCCGTCGTTCACCTTCATCAATCACCTCGTCAACACGATTTTTTAGTTTTGGATTGATAACGGATGCGGATTCTGTGGTAACGATATCAATATCTCCAATGGAACTCTTTCCCCTGCGGTAACTTCCGGCAACCACCCATGTTCCCGGCGTGAAAGCCCCGGACAGGTTATTAATGACAGATTCTGCCTCTACCCGGTCCATGCGCCCACCGGCCGCACGATAAAGTGCAATAGACCGCAGAAAACCCTGTTCTTTTTTTTCACCAAATCCCTTCAGTGACCGGATACGATGGCCCGCGGCCGCCTTTTCAAGGTCACCAATGCACTGGACATTCAATTTTTTCCAGAGTACTGCAATGGTTTTTGGCCCTACCCCCTCCAGGTTAAGTAACTCAACCAGGGACGGAGGGACCTTTGCACGGAGTTCTTCCAGTTCATTGCAGGTACCGGTTTTCCCGATCTCCCGCACCTTCTTTGCAATTGCCGGACCTATCCCCGGGACCAATCTCAAATCTTCGTCACTCATCAACGCAACAGGGTTGTTGAGACGATCAATGATATCCGCAGCCCTGTAGAATGCACGGATTTTAAATACATTGTCTCCGGTGATTTCCTGCAGCTCACTGAGTAATAACAGCTTTCTTGCAACTTCCCGGTTTGAGACCTCCATCACAGTACAGATACTCCTGGAATATTCCCTGTTGTTAGTAACTGGAATGGTGAACAGGTAAATTTGTTTCTTTTTACCACTTTTGAAAAGGATTTCCTTAAAAAATAGTTCTGCCTGGAATTACGTTAAAACAGGATGGCAGACCACTGTTGAGGTGGCTTGCCCCCTGCCTGGATACTTTTGCATTACCATTCACTGGTCCGGGGCTTGTTCTTCAAATATTTTTACCGATTTTGGCATAATACCGGGCCTCTTATCCGTCATCCAGGAAGTATATGAAAGGACATGGACATAATACTCAAGATAACCACGTATGAAATTGGAGATACCTTCACTGCGTCGGCCGAGGACCAGGATCACAAACCACTGGATAAACATCAAAATTCCGGCTATGAATCCATATATTATCAGAACGATCGCGATTGCAATACTATAAAATATTCGGACAAGGAGTTCCCATCTTCGGGCTTTATGTTCAAACGTAAAGAGCTGTGACATCGTTTTTTCTGTATCTGACATTTTTACTCACCTTCACCGGACCGGACAGGATTAAAATTCTGTCTCCGCCGGTCTTACCAGTACGTTACCTTTTTGCCTGAAAAATGTTACTGGCATGGTGTGTATCAATATAGTCTATAACATAACTTATTTAATTATTAAGTACTATTTTACTTGTGAATAATAAAGCTAAAATAATTGTTGAAAAGGTAATTCCTCAGACATTAATCGATGAAAGAATAAGAAGGTTAGAGACCGATACTAAAGTGCTTAATCGATTATATTTTATTCGATTTCTCTATCGTGGATACTCATTAAAAGGAGCGGCTG
>JAPKXR010000365.1 GCA_026394715.1 Methanomicrobiales archaeon
CGATAATTTGGGCGTATAATAGAGGAATTTCCCCCGTTTCAAGGAAAACGGGTAATATCTACCTGGCTTGGCTTAGCCCTTTCGCACGAGACCCTCAACCTTTCCGGCCTCATTATCCTCGAAACCGGCGAGGCGGGAAAGGGAGCACAGTTCGGGAGGACGGTACCGAAATGAGCATACAGATAATCATCCCTTTAGCGACACTTCGCACCCATCTTTTTTAATTCCACCTCATTTGCCTCTTTGTGTCCAAAATTATATTTGATGAAAAGGGGGTAGGTAAAATGTTTGAGATGAATGGACAAAATCGATGTCGGGCCGCATATACAGTATGCACCCAGCCGTGGAGAACTGGCCCGACGCCCTGCTTTTAGCACTGCAGCCGGTTACCCTTGCGGAGAAGGTGAGGGCATCATCGGGGCGTACCAAAAATGGTATTGGAATTGGACCCGATCTCGAGCACTGTGGGGAAAAGAACAATTATTACTTCTACTCCACAAGCTTCTTCGCTTCTTCCATTGGTATTGCAAGAAGGGTCTCTATGTCCATATCCTCTGCCCGGCGAATAGCCATTTTCATTGCTACTTTTTCGTCCGGGGCTTCAAAGAGGATTACGGTATCGTACCTTCCAGGTGTCCGGTAGATGCCCAGGTATCCAACTTGTCCTTTCGTGTCAGCCACTATATCCTTTCGGTTCCGGGCAACAACTTCTTTGTTCAGCTTTGTTTTGAATTTTGCCAATGCAATAAAAAGCACAGCTCACCTCGTCCCTTTACAGGGCATTTGAGCATAGGAGATGGGGCATTAGAAAGTCAGGGTATGGAGTTTTGCAGGTCCTTAAGTTATTTTTTAGACGAACAACCGCAAGTGATGAACTATTAAAACGGAGGCCGGAAAAGAATGTGGACCTTCTCATTACACTTTCCTTTGCAACATGGTTAGCGGTGCAGGATGGCAGGAACCGGAAAGCGGCAATGTACCGGGAGGAAGACGTTTGATTTAGGAGTACGATCTATGGATGTTTAATCTCAAGATATAATCTATTTAGTAACGGGGAATGTAATTGAGTGTAAAACAATCAGACAAAGAATTGCTCAGGTATCTGGAAGAACAAATTGGATTTTTACAACAATCTTCTGATGCCTATGATAAAGGTTTTAAGGGCGAAGCAAAACGAATCGCAACAACAATCCGGGTATTGTTGCATGACACACGTCAATCTACTTCATTACTGACATCCCTGGGAAAAAAAGATATTAAATTTTACAGCACGGCATCATCCATCGATAACGGCACCGCAATGTCAACACATCGATTGGTTGGTTTAAATCGACCAGTAAATCGCAGTAAATCAAAAGGCACATACTATGCACCATTAGATGACAGGCCCCCGTACATTGACGTAAATAAAAAGATAGTCTTCCGTCAGTGGTGGAATGAAATTGTAATCATTGATACCATGAGAAACGAATTCAGCCGAAAAGACCTGGTCTTTTCTATGAGCAACAACCGTGGTGGAGCCCACATTGATCCAGGATTAAACGATGCCTATGTGGCATTGACCAGGTATGATTCATTGGGTTGGACGGCATGCGGTCCAAAACGAATAGACCGGGGTTTGAGCGGTGCAGAATTGGCAGGTATTCGTCAGATCTGCCATGAAGTTTTAAAGTCGTTAACAGATGAATTCCCCTCTTTTTTTATATCCAATTCAGGAAAGTGAGAGTGTATTCCGAAAAATTTGTTGGTAACCATCCCTTATGATCAGGTCCCAGGATCCTCTATCTGAAATTTATGAGGTATCCCATGCCAAAGTATTCCTTAAATTTCTGGCCCGGAAAAATTGATGCGGTTCTTGCAGAACAGGGGGTGGGTACGGAAGAAGTTCGCATGAACCTGTAGATGATCATAAATGATTAAGGGCATCATCCACGAAGATCTCCGGTGTCTTTTCATTACATCATAAATCAACCAACTCATCGAGAAGCCATTTTCACACTCCCGTGTTTTTGGTCAGAGCCAAATAACATTGGAATACATAGAAACGGAATGTAAGTTACCCGGGAACCTCAACATCCTTGCCTGTTCACTCTTGTGATTACCCCTGAAAAATAACATGGGTGAGAAAATCCGTGGTCCCTTTCATTCGCAAACGACCGTTGATACAATTGCCTGGCCATTTCAATCGCACAATGTTATTATAGTACACGATCGTTCCCCTAGGTAATCAAGGTGGATCAATGAAGAAGTGCTTACAACCAGCTTATGCTTTAGCAATTTTATCTGTTATCATTTGTATCTCGGTTATTCCCCTGAATGCCCAGGCTGAGGTGATTACAGTCTGCCCCACAGGGTGTAATTTCACCCACATACAGGATGCGATAAATTTTGCAACAGGCGGGGACACCATCCTCGTGATGAGTGGTTCCTACAACGAGGTGATCGATGTCAACAAGTCGGTGAACCTTTCCGGGATCGCCAGTTCCGGTGAATACCCGCATATCGGCAGGTATACCATGCCAGTGGCGGTGACGGTCAGCGCCCCCGGTGTCACATTTAGTGGGTTTGATATCCATGGTGAAGGGGAACATGCGATCGAGCTCAAAGCCAGCCATGTAACGATCAGGAATGTAACGGTCGGAATCCACCGACCGGGGTATGAAGGAGACGCCGTCATCGAGGGAATCGGGCTCTCTGATATCACCATCGCGGACTGCATGATGCAGTCTACCGGTGGTTATGGTATCTATTTCCAGGATAGCCATGGCCTTGCCGTGGAACGAAACTTCATCATCGTGAACAACCAGAGTACCGAGGTCAGCCCGAGAGCAATTGCGTCAATATTTTCACCGTTTGAAGCAGACTACTCCGGTTTTTTAATTGAACATAACACCGTCACCGGGGGGACGATAGAGTCTTCCGTCATCTGGCCTGACGAACCAGGACCCACCCCTTACATCCACGACATTCTTATCCGGGACAACACGGTCACCAACTGCAGAGGATCAGGAATAATGGTAAATGCATTACCGGGTAGTTCAGGAACCGGGGAGGACATCTACCATCTCTCTGATATTGCCGTCCAGGGCAACAAGGTCTCTGATTGTGAAGAAGGGGAGGGGATCATTATCTGGGGGGCTGCTGATGGCCTGATTTCCGGCAACGAGGTAAAAGATCTGGTGGACTATCAATCAGGGATTAGTCTTGAGACCTCCACACGCATCAAAGTCCTGAATAACACAATTTCAGACTGTGCCGGGGAGGAAACGGTCGGGCTGGAACTGTACGGGGTGACGGCATCCACCGTATCGGGGAACAAAATGGACCGGAACACCTATAATTTCGCGTTCTCGAGTACCGGCAATCTCACCCCGATGATGGATATTGACGGGACGAACCTTGCCGACGGGAGGCCGATCCGGTATTACGAGGGCATGGACCATTTTGCAGTCGACGGAAACGAGGCTAACGGTGCAGCGTATTATTTCGTTAACTGCCGGGACTTCTCCGCCGCCAGGCTTGCGCCCACCCATATGTATGAAGGGATCACGTTCATAAACTGCCGGAATGGCAGCCTCACCCATTCGGACGTGAAACAGTGCATGTCGGGAATTACACTCCTCTCGTCCTCTGACAGTTTTGTATTCACCAACAGGCTGGTAGATAACAGGGTTGGTATCCGGATGTCCGGGTTCAACAATTCAATGGTCTGGCGAAATGATGTGTTTAA
>JAPKXR010000084.1 GCA_026394715.1 Methanomicrobiales archaeon
AGTCCCAGGAGTCCGAGGAACACGGAGACAAGCAGGATCGCAAAGGGCCCCCGGGGGACCGTGTCTGCCATATAATTGTAGTGGTCTGAATTTAGTAATAAACTGAACGCAGCATTCGGAATACTGGTGAGGAATTCCCTAGGATATTGTTGCGGTGCGTGGCAACGACTGGGGTGTGCAGTCATTACGGTTTATGGCCAAGGTATCAACCGATGGAAGAATAGTTCCACTCTATATAGAATGATCTAAATCAAAAATGCAAAGACCGCGGATATTCACTCCTTACGATTCATGGAGGTATTTCTGTTGTATTAATTAGAAATTAAAGCCGAATCAATTGTAATATCCGGATATCTCAAACCTGATTGAAGGAAAAGACTGCCAGCGACCAACTAGCATATATACAATAACCCGGACACGCTGTATTGGATACTTCCCACGGAGAGCAGCACTGGTTCGTACCCGAGGTTTGGGAATATGCAACCTGGATCAGTCCCGTCAGCATTCAGGACACAAATAAGACCTGCATTAATTATTTTCATCCTTGTTACTATAGTGACCGGCCTGCTCTATCCTTTACTGATTACTGGCATTGCACAAGTCGCGTTCCCGAATGAGGCAAACGGGAACCTGATATCGCATGACGGGAGTATTGTCGGTTCCGCTTCAATCGGTCAGCCCTTCTCTTCGCCGGGTTACTTCTGGGGGCGGCCATCCGCAACAACTCCCTACCCTTACAACCCGGAACCTTCGGGCGGATCGAACCTCGGCCCTACGAATCCCGCATTAATCAACGCAGTTTCCGCCCGGGTTACTGCATTGCGGGCAGCAGATCCCGGTAATAATCTCCCGGTACCGGTCGACCTGGTCACTTCCTCGGCAAGTGGTCTTGATCCTGACATCAGTATTGCCGCCGCCAATTACCAGGTTGGTCGTGTTGCAAAGGCCAGGGACCTTAGTGAAACTGATATATCATGGCTTGTTGATCAGAATACACAAAAACCTCAGTTCTGGCTTTTTGGTGAAGCACGGGTGAATGTGTTATCATTAAATCTCGCACTTGATGATCTTGCAGCACACCGGATATCTGCACCCGCTCAAAAAACAAACCTGGTTGAACAGGAAATAAATTCCCCATTCCCCGGACTCAGCGAGAAAGATGTATTCCAGTTGGTCCTGTATGTGGTTATCCTTATACTGTTTCTGGTCCCATTCGGCCGGTTTATGGCGAAGGTGTATACCGGTGAGCATACCATTCTGACCCCGGTTACAGCACCTGTTGAAAGCTGGATGTACCGTGTCATCGGGACCAGCCCCGATGAAGAGATGGACTGGAAAACATTTGGAATTGCCCTCATCACCTTTAATATTCTCGGAATTATTGTTGTTTTCCTGGTACAGCAGGTCCAGTACCTCCTCCCCCTGAACCCTGCCGGACTCGGACCGGTACCATGGGACCTTTCCCTGAATACCGCGGTAAGTTTTGCTACCAATACAAACTGGCAGGCATATGCAGGGGAAACAACCCTGAGTTACCTTACCCAGATGATCGCCCTGACGTTCCAGAATTTTGTTTCCGCAGCGACGGGTATGGCGGTCCTAATCGCCCTGATATACGGCCTATCGCGAAAATCCACAGATAAAATTGGCAATTTCTGGGTGCTCCTGACCCGGAGCATCATCATCCTCCTGCCCATCTGTATTATCATTTCCGTCATCCTCGTCTCCCAGGGTACCATTCAGACTTTCAACGGGCCTGTGACCGTTCCCCTCCTCGATCCGGTAAAAGATAGTAACGGGATCCTTATCACAACACAGACCATTCCCCTCGGTCCGGCAGCCTCGCAGGTTGCAATCAAGTTGCTTGGGACGAATGGTGGAGGATTTTTTAATACAAATTCCGCTCACCCGTTTGAAAATCCCACGCCATTTTCAAATTTCGTTGAAATCCTCGCTATCCTGTTAATCCCCGTCTGCTTATGTTATACATACGGAAAGCTTGTCGGCTCTGCGAGAAAGGGGATTGCCATCCTCATCGCCATGACCATTATTTTTGTCCCCCTGCTTGGTCTTGCCATCTGGTCGGAAACCGGGGGTAATCCGGCATTTACTCCGCTTGGAGTTGATCAGACTGCCGGAGCTCTCCAGCCGGGGGGTAACATGGAAGGAAAAGAGGTGCGTTTCGGCGTCCCCTTCGCATCAATGTTCTCAATAGTTACGACGGCAACGTCATGTGGTGCCGTAAATTCGATGCATGATTCCTTCATGCCACCGGGTGGCTTTGCCCAGATGCTGATGATGCAGTTTGGGGAGGTGGTCTTTGGGGGTGTCGGATCAGGGCTCTACGGGATGCTTGTCTTTATCATTATTGCGATGTTTATTGCCGGGCTCATGGTGGGAAGAACGCCTGAATATCTTGGTAAGAAAATTGAACCCCGTGAGATGAAAATAGCGACGATCATCATCATCATTCCTATTGTCCTGATCCTCTCCGGCACTGCCATCGCGGTCCTCAGTGATGTGGGGAAATCCGCCGTATTAAATCCCGGGGCCCATGGTTTTTCTGAAATCCTCTATGCGTTCACATCGGTATCCCAGAACAACGGAAGTGCATTTGCCGGGCTCTCCGTAAACAGCCTTTTTTATAACATCATCACGTCGGTCATGATGGCGATCGGCCGTTATGCGCCGATCATCCTCACCCTCGCACTGGCCGGAGCGTTCGCGCAAAAAAAGATCGTCCCGGTCAGCGAAGGGACCCTTCATGACCACCGTCCACTCTTCATCATCTGGCTGGTATTCGTCATCGTCATTATCGGCGCTCTGAGTTTTCTCCCCGTCCTTGCTCTCGGGCCTGTAGCTGAATATCTCCATATAATTTCCGGGGGTCTGTTCCATGTCTGATCCTGACACCCGGATGAACCAGGTCTCCCTCTACAAACGTGCAGTCATCGATGCGTTCCTGAAACTTGACCCCCGGTTAATGGCAAAAAACGTCGTGATGTTCGTCGTGGAAATTGGATCGATCATCACCACCCTCCTCTGGTTGCAGGCATTAGCCGGCCATGGGGAAGCCCCGGCAGCGTTTATCGGCGCAATAAGTATCTGGCTCTGGTTCACGGTAATCTTTGCAAATTTTGCGGAAGCGCTCGCCGAAGGTCGGGGTAAAGCACAGGCCGAATCACTCCGGAAGATGCGACAGGACACCGAAGCAAAGAAGTTGAGGGACGAATTCAGGATTGTCAAAAACAGGATGCCTGAAAGTTCAGAGTATGCGATTATCCCTTCGTCGAATCTCCGCAAGTCTGATCTCTACTACGTTCGTTCAGGGGATACGATCCCCCTCGATGGTGAAATTGTTGAGGGCGTCGCGTCAGTGAATGAGAGTGCTATAACCGGTGAAAGTGCACCGGTCATCCGGGAGTCAGGCGGCGACCGTAGTGCTGTTACCGGCGGGACGGTGATCCTTTCAGACTGGCTCATCATCAGGGTGACGGCAAACCCCGGCGAAGGGTTCCTCGATCATATGATCTCGCTTATCGAAGGAGCAAAGCGGCAGAAGACCCCGAACGAAATTGCCCTGAATGTCCTTCTTATTGGCCTTACTGCCATTTTCATCGTTGTATGTGCGACGCTCTGGGCGTTTTCCTATTATTCGGTGGAGACCGCAGGGTTCGGACAAGTCATCACTGTCACAACGCTGATTGCACTTCTTGTCTGCCTTGCCCCGACAACTATCGGGGGATTGCTCAGTGCTATTGGCATCGCAGGAATGGACCGGTTAATCCGCCGTAATGTCATAACAACCTCGGGCAGGGCAATTGAGGCGAGCGGAGATGTGGATGTTCTCCTGCTCGACAAGACGGGGACGATCACCCTGGGAAATCGCCAGGCTGTCGAACTGATCCCGGTAGACGGGGACGACATAAACCAGCTCGCGGAAATGGCCCAACTTGCCTCCCTGGCCGATGAAACACCTGAGGGACGAAGTATCGTTGTGCTCGTCAAGGAACGGTACGGGTTAAGGGGCCGGAGCGTGGGTGCCAACGAACAGATGCAGGAAATGCAGTTTATCCCATTTTCAAGCCATACACGGATGAGTGGGGTTAACATTGGGCCCATTTCCATCAGGAAAGGTGCAGCGGATGCAATTGCACTCTACATGGAAGCGGAAGGAAACAGTGTTTCCCCGGACCTGAAAGCGAAGGTGGATGCGATATCCGGTTCAGGAGGTACACCCCTGGTCGTTGCGAAGGACGGAAAGGCATTTGGGGTCATTCACCTGAAAGATGTGGTAAAAGGTGGGATCAAGGAGCGGTTTTCCCAGTTGAGACGCATGGGGATTAAAACCGTGATGATCACCGGTGATAACAGGCTTACCGCTGCAACTATCGCGGCTGAGGCAGGGGTAGATGATTTTCTCGCGGAGGCAACCCCGGAAAGCAAGCTCCGGATGATCCGGGATTACCAGGCTGGGGGCCGCATGGTGGCGATGACCGGTGATGGTACGAATGATGCGCCCGCCCTTGCCCAGGCAGATGTCGCTGTTGCGATGAATACAGGAACCCAGCCGGCCCGCGAAGCGGCAAATATGATCGACCTGGACAGCAACCCCACCAAGCTGATCGAGATTGTGGAGATCGGAAAACAATTGCTGATGACGAGAGGGGCGTTGACCACATTTTCCATTGCAAATGACCTGGCCAAGTATTTCGCCATTATTCCGGCGGCCTTCATCACAACCTACCCGGCGCTGGCAGCCCTGAACGTCCTTGGCCTCCACAATGCCATCCTTTCTGCGGTGATATTTAATGCACTTATCATCGTAATGCTCATCCCTCTCGCTCTTCGAGGAGTGAAATATAAGCCGATGACTGCGGAAGAAGCACTGAGAAATAACATAATTATGTACGGAATCGGAGGGATAATTGCCCCGTTTATCGGGATTAAAATAATAGACCTCCTCCTCGTTTTCATGGGGGTGTAAATGCAATGGCGCAGAATAGCGTAACAAGACCAGACCCGGACCTCCTCCTCGCCCATGTCCTCAATGAAGAGCGGCAGAAGAAGAGGGGGAGGCTCAAGATCTTTCTTGGTTATGTGGCCGGGGTTGGTAAGACCTACGAGATGCTGAATGCTGCACACCTCAGGAAAAAAGAGGGGCTCAATGTCAGGATCGGATATATTGAGACCCATGGGAGGGCCGAAACTGAAGCACTTCTTATTGGCCTGAGCATCATTCCAAGAAAAATCGTCGAGTACCGGGGAGTAAGGCTGGAAGAGATGGACCTCGATGCGATCATAGCAGCCCGACCGGGCCTCGTTCTCGTCGACGAACTGGCACACACCAACGCACCCGGTTCACGCCACCTCAAGCGCTACCAGGATGTCGAAGAGCTGCTCGATGCCGGGATAGATGTGTATACCACCCTCAATGTCCAGCACCTCGAGAGCCTCAATGATGTGATTGCGCAGATCACCAACATCGTCGTCAGGGAAACGATACCCGATGGTGTAATCGATGAGGCAACAGAGATCGAACTGGTCGATCTCGCCCCGCCGGAACTCTTACAACGGCTGCGTGAAGGGAAAGTTTATGTCCCGGAAATGGCTGCCAGGGCCATTGAACAGTTCTTCAACGAGGGAAATCTGAATGCTCTCCGTGAAATTGCCCTCCGCCGAGCAGCAGAGCGGGTTGACGATCAGATGCTCTCGTACATGCAGACCCGTTCTATCCCCGGTCCATGGCATGCCGGGGAGAGGATACTGGTTTGTGTGGGCCCGAGCCCGCTATCAGAACGGCTTGTCCGGACTGCAAGGCGGCAGGCAGACCGGATTAATGCGAACTGGGATGCGATCTATGTCGAGACCCCATCCCATCACCGGCTCTCAAAAAATGCGAAGGAGCAGGTCTGGCGTAACCTGCAGCTTGCTGAAAAACTCGGTGCGACGACTGCAACAATATTCGGGATAAGCGTAGCTGATACCGCGATCGAATATGCCAAAAAGCATAATATCACGCGAATTATCATCGGGAAAACGCTCCGCGCCCGGTGGCAGGAGTTTGTTTTCGGCTCAGTGGTTGATACGCTTATCCATAATAGCGGGACTATCGATGTCTATGTAATCAGCAGCCAGGATAAAGGGACGGAAAAGCCCGTTGAAATGGAACCCCTGTTGCCGGCGACTCCTCCAAAAGGATATGCGGGGTGTATAGGTCTTATTATTTTTACCACCATCGTAGGATGGCTGCTCAAGCCGTACATATCCCAGACAAATCTCCTGATGTTTTACCTGCTTGTAGTAGTCCTGACGGCATATCTCTGGGGGTTACGCCCGGCTATTGTGAGTGCAATTCTTGGGGTACTTGCGTTTGACTTCTTTTTTGTGTCTCCCTACCTGAGTTTTCGGATCTCTGACACCGAGTATATCATCACATTTATCGGCTTGATAGTGGTCGCTGGTGTGATCAGCCTGCTCGTTGCCCGGGCACGGGAACATGCATTCGCAGCACAGGTTCGCGAAAAAGAGACAAGCACCCTTTTTGCACTTTCACAGGACCTTACTATTGCTCCGGATACCAGCACGGTAATCAACACCGTCACAAAACATATCGGTGAGATATTCAATTGGGAATGTCTTTTTCTCATCTATGAGAACGGCTCACTTGTTCAGCATCCCGGGAGTCCGGGGCTTGTACTTGATGCCGATGAAATCGCCGTGGCAACCTGGGCTTTTTCACGTGATACCATCACGGGGTATGATACCGATACGCTCCACTCATCCCGGTTGAGATATATCCCGCTCCATACAAACCGGGGGACAATCGGAATTCTCGGGGTCAAACCTGATGAAGCGGACGGTGTAATCAGCCCCGAGCAGTCCAGGCTCCTGACGGCATTCGCCAACCAGGTGGCCCTTGCGATCGAACGGGTGAAGGTAAGCAGGGTTTAGGAAAATGGGGATGAATGAAAAGATTGAACGGTCTACCGCTACCCGGGCAAGTATACAATCATGTGGAAGGTAATGAAAATGTAAACTTTTTTTGGCAGAGGATGAATAGAACCCCTGTTTTCCGTATCCCCCTCTATCGGCAGGGACCGGGTGACTGGTCCTGCAATTCCCCCGGCTAATCTGATCTCGTTTACGGCCCCGGATTACCGCTCTGATGATCCCGGATATCCTGCACAACCGAACGGACCGAATCGATCACCACATCCGGCTGATCGATCTGGATGTTGTGGCCGCTGTTTGCGGCAACGAGATACCGTCCCTCCGGTGATTCCGCGGCCATCTCCCTCTGGAGGGTCCGGTACACCTCATTTGCATGGGCATCCTCTGCGGGATCTGCCATAAAACTCATGTTCCGGCCGGAGGAGATGACAACGAGCGGGATATCTCCCAGTTGCGTAATGTTCTCGCGGGCAACCTCGTCCCAGATAAGGAACGCCTGCCTGCCATCATCTGCGCAGGATTCCCAGAACCAGGGTTTCGTTGCCCAGAGGGCCCGGTACGCATGGTACTCCCACGAGGGCAGGCCGGGATCACAGTACCCGTCGACCAGGGAGAGGTTCCGTGCAAATGTCCCGCGGGCAGCTTCCCGTCCCAGCTCACGTAATTCGGCAATCTTCGCGGCGACCGTGGCCTGTGTCTCACTGCTGAAGTTGCCGCCGGTCCGGACCGCCTGCCATTCCGAGCCCGGGTCCACCAGGACCATCCCGGCAACCTCGTCCGGGTACCGGTGGGCATACGAGCGGACAAAGACTCCGCCCAGCGAATGCCCGACCATGACATAGGGCCCGGGAATGCCCGCTTGAGAGAGCAGTGCATGAAGCCTGCCGGTCACGTCCCTGGCAGTGAGGGGCCCGGGTGCGGGGTCGCTCCACCCGTGTCCCGGTCGGTCATAGGTACAGACCCGGGTGAATTGTGAGACATTCTGCTGCACCAGTGCCCACGAGAGGGAGCAGTCACCGGACCCGGCTTCCATGATTACGGTCGGGCTGCCGCAGCCCTGGCACCGGATGTGCATCCGGGTCCCGTTGATCTCAAGAAGTTGCCTCGGTGCCGGGTACTGATCACGGATCTGCTGCATCGCCTCTTCTGCTGACAGTGATGGCTTTGGACTGCCCGTAAAAACCGTTGAACCGGTCGGAGAAGTGCAGCCGGCTGCGAGTAGTACACATAGGCATACCATAAGGAGGATCAGAATGGGCAGTTGTTTCATGAGGCACCTTCTCAGGAAATTGGTATATTCAATTCGGGAAATACGCCATTATTAATGTTGGGAAATGATCTTTTGAATGACTTGGGGCCGATCTCAGGCTGGATCGGACCC
>JAPKXR010000143.1 GCA_026394715.1 Methanomicrobiales archaeon
AGGTATTTTGATGTGGATATGTGGATTCTCTGGACTACAATAACAGAGGACCTTCCACGACTTAAGCGCCAATTGAAAACTATTATCGACGAATAAGTAGTATTTCCAAGATCAGAGGGTTATATATGAAGATCGGCTCCATTATTGGTTCCAGGCCACAATTCGTTACATCTGCTGCCGTATTCAGGGAGATCAAAACGGGCCATACCCCGGTCCTCGTCCGTACCGGCCAACATTATGACCCGGAAATGTTTTTTTAATGAACTGTAGGTCCATTACCTCTTTGGATCCAGGTCCTGGGTATCACGGTATACCAACGTACTATTCTACCAGGAACCCCCGGTTCTAAACCCACTTTTTTCCCCGATATGTTGTTGCGTCATCCCATGCGAGACTACCTATACAAGGGAGTCAGCCCCTCTGTCTCAAAAAAACTTCTCAATAAGACTGTCTGTGTCGTCAGGTCTCGGTTATGTTGGCCACTCCCTTCCCGTGGCATTTTCCAGGCACCTGAAAAACGATCGGGTACCGGCGGGACCAGAAGGCCGTTGATGAACTGGATGCAACCCCGGGCAACAAGATCGAAGCTATAATTGACCAGCCAATGATTAAACAGGCGGATTTTGTCATTATCGGGGTCCCGACACCCATCACGAAAACCAAAGACCCTGACCTGAATCTGGTGGAATCTGCATCGAAGATCGTCGGGCAGAACCTGAAAGAAGGCCGTCATCGTGGTCCTGGAGTCCACGTTCTATCCCGGGGTAACAGAAGAGATCATGGGGCCAATCAGTGAGCGGGAGTCCGGCATCGACAAGCAGACACTTGAAACATCGTCCGGGTTATACAGGCTGGTGAAGAACGTCCACCAGGCCCCTGATATCAAAACCGCCGAGGCTGCCACGGGTCACTCGAAAATGTCCAGCGTGACCCCAACATTGCCCTCATGAACAAGCTCGCCATGATATTTGCCCGCCTCGGTATCAGCATGGATGAATCTTGTTGATACGAATATCCGGCTGGAACGTCTTTGGGATCAGGAAAGATCTGCCGAAGTTGCAGAATTCACATTTTGCAGTGTATTCTGGCCAGATCGCAATAATTTGATTTTTTCTTCGGTGCTGGAATAACGTTATCATATCATCGCATCCATACAGAACTCTCAATATCTGCCAGAAATTATCTGAAAGGAAGGATCCAAGGGGGAGATATCCCAAACTGGAAACTTGGTAGTTTTTAAGGTTTTAAAACTTTTATCTGCGGTATCTTTTCAAAATCCCGGTCGTAAGTAGCAATAGTGTCGATCGAATTCTCTTTCATGCATGCGATATGGAGTGCATCATTACTCAACAATCCCGACTGGCGCATTACATCGATCGATAGAGCGAATGCATTTTCGGATATCCC
Source organism: Methanomicrobiales archaeon (assembly GCA_026394715.1). Classification (GTDB taxonomy): domain Archaea; phylum Halobacteriota; class Methanomicrobia; order Methanomicrobiales; family Methanospirillaceae; genus CAIKOD01. The sequence continues at coordinate 1,408 of JAPKXR010000143.1, forward strand.
ATAAATCTTAAGGTTCTGAATGTTCCTGATATCATCAACCAGGCCCCATACCGTTGATGCGTCCCGGATGAAATTTGGGTGAGATTTTAAGAAAGAAACGGCAGAGTCCGTGCTTATGTGAGCTTTCTGTACAGTTTCTGCAATAAGGAGCCGGTGTATGATCTCGTTCAGAACGATGACTGAAGTTGCACCGTATATATCACCATTATGAATGTGTTCCATAAACCGGACCGAAGGATTTGCTGCTTCCGGCGCCTCAAAAATTATCGCGAGGAAGATGTTTGCATCAATAAATACCGTTTTTCCATGATGCAATGATATTCGTATCAAATGGGCTCCAGAGACGGATCAAAAATAATCTGGTGGATCTGCTCCGGGTCGTCCAGTTTTATTCTCCCCCGTAAACGCTGAACCGGGGAATCCTCTTCTGAAGTGGTATGTTTGGACCGATCACGGCTGTTATTCTGTGGTGAATGTGCCGTTGATTTTGACAGAACAGGTATGGTTGTTTTAACGGTCATATTTATAGGTGATTATGAGAGTCAGATGATTATTAATTATGCGATTGGCGGGGTCATGTTCGTATCATTCAACCGAGTTCACGTCCAGCAGGATCTAAATATTGCACTCATGAACGAACTCTCCCGGGACCTTTGCCCGGTGTTTTAACACAATTTATCTTATTCAAGAAAGGTATCGATTTCTTCATCGGTAAATCCTAACTGATGCATAACAAGTTTCATGTATACAGATGAGAGTTCTGCCTTTGCTGTTATTACCGGGGCCCGAAATATTCTTCCCTCTATCTCCCGTTCAAAGATAGCATGGCTGGTACCTCTTTGCCTGACAATCTTAGCATTACCCTGTGCAAGAAGTCTGGCGAACTTCCTGCTCGACATGGGAGGGATTTTTTTAGACACGGGCACTAACCATGAATGTTATGCTCTCGGAATACTTCCACTCACGTGAAGGCTTCACGTAATCAACATCCCCAATAAGAAATTCGCGCAGAAGGTCGAGGGGAACCGGTTGTATCTCATTTTCAAGCCCTTTTTCTTTCATGTACGAGAGATATTCTTCGCATGCTTCCTGCAGCATATCTTTGGTTTCTTCGATGCTCTCACCCTGACTGGCTATGTTGAGTTCAAGGCATAACCCAACATAACAATCACCCGATTTCTTAATTATTCCTGTATATTGCATTTTCTCCCCTCCCTGCTTTGTTATTATCTTATCAATAGTATAAGGGTTTTCACTGACTCTAAAATGATATCAGTCCAAAACCTCTTCTTGGTAAATTACGCTTAAGCATGACAAGATGAAAGAGTAAATACCCGCTTCAATGGCTGGGACCGCCGTGGCAATCCAACTTTGCCATAATCAAATACCAAGAGTCCTTGTGCAAGCCCCCTTTCCTCCCGATATATTTTTGCTTCATCCCATGTGATACTACTCATGCAAAGGGTGCAGTCCCTTGGTTTCAAAAATCCTTTTCAATAAAACGGTCTGTGTCGTCTGGTCTTGGGTATGTTGGTCTCCCCCTTGCCGAAGCTTTTTCCAAACACCTGAAGACGATCGGCTACAGGCGAAACCAGAAGGCAGCTGATGCACTTAATGCCACCCCGGGCAATAAGATTGTGGCAACCACCAATCCGGCAAAGATCAAAGAAGCAGATTTTGTGCTCATCGTCGTCCCAACCCCGGTCACCAAGGCAAAAGACCCGGACATGGAGCCGGTAGAATCTGCATCGAAGATCGTCGGGCAGAATCTGAAATAAAGGCGCCATCGTGGTCCTGGAGTCTACGTTCTATCCCGGGGTAACAGAAGAGATCGTGGGGCCAATCCTTGAGCGGGAGTCAGGTACGAAATGCGGCAAGGACTTTTTCATGGGGTATTCGCCGGAACCTGACCAATCCCGGCGATGAAGAGCACACCCTCCCCAATATTTACAAGCTTGTGTCCGGCATGGACAAGCAGACATTGGCAACATTGTCCGAGCTATACGGTCTGTTGACCCACGTCTACCAGGCCCCTGATATCAAAACCGCCGAGGCCGCTACGGGTCATTCTAAAATGTCCAGCGAGACCTCAACATTGCCCCGATGAACGAGCTTGCCATGATCTTTGCCCGGCTTGGCATTAGCACGGATGAAGTCCTCAAGGCTGCCGGCACCAAGTGGAACTAATCACCAGTACCGCCCTGGGGAAAATTTTATCACGGATGCATCGGCCTTCCGTGAGATTTTGTAATACTACCGAGAGATGTCTCATGATCACACCTTCTATTAATTTAAAGCACTAATATACAGGTATAGAGTGATGATCAGATAGTTATCGAGATGGTCGTATGAGTGATATTATTATCAAAATACCTGATGATACTCTGATAGCTTTGAAGGTGGTTCCAAACGATATTGGAGCCGAGATTCGGATGTTAGCCTCAGTAAAACTCTATGAAATGGGGCGTCTGTCTTCAGGAGCAGCAGCTCGGATGGCAGGGATTTCTCGCATCCTTTTCCTATCCCGGCTTCATGATTATGGGGTATCAGCTATCTCACTTTCCCAGGAGGAAATAACTTGTGAAACTGAAACACTCGGAATATACAATTTGTAATACTACCCCTCTCCTTTATCTTCATTAACTCGGGCTTCTCTGGATTATTGCGGAAATCTGTGAAAATATTCTTATTCCTCCTGCGGTTGTAACTGAACTTAACGCAGGAAGGGAACAAGGTGTAGATGTACCTGATGTAGCGGAATACTCGTGGATACAGGTAAAGAGCCCTCTCGGTGCATCAGCGAATTCACTTATTCGTGATCTCGGGCGATGGAGAAACTGAAGTTCTTTTGCTCGCACTTGAACAAAAGGGTTCATTGGTGATCCTGGATGATAATCTTGCCAGACGTTACGCTGTTCTTAATAAGATTCCTGTGGTGGGAACATGCGGATTACTTCTAAAAGCCAAATCTTGTGGAATGATACCTGATGTATCTTCTCACCTCAGTCAACTGGAAAATAAGGGATTCTACCTCTCAAATGAATTAAAAAAGATAGTAATTCGTCTTGCTAATGAATAACCCGACTTCCCGGTCTGAATGTTGAAAAAATCATTATTGAAAAAAAGTGATGATCCGTTGGGATGTCAGGAACTGTGTAATATTCGCGTTGTGAATTATGGCTATATAGATTGGCGAATTTCTTTGTCGGCAATTCTTTTTTTGTGCTTTTGGAAAGAATTCCCCATATCCGAAAACTCACAGGTCAGGGGTATTTCACGAGGGAAGAGGTACGAAGAGTACTGTCAAGAGTCACGGGATGACAGTCGTCTCTAAAAATGAATCCTCGCCTGAATGCCCCAGCCGCTGAACCCACTTTTCCCCGATATATTTTTTCTTCATCCCACGTGATACTACCTATACAAAGGAGTCAGCCCCCGTGGTCTCAAAAACACGTCTCGATAAACGGTCTGTGTCGTGGGCCTTGGCTATGTAGGCCTCCCCCTTGCCGAAGCATTTTCCCGGCACCTGATGACGATTGGGTACCGGCGAAACCAGAAGGCTGTTGATGAACTGAATGCCACCCCGGGTAACAAGATCGAAGCAACAACTGATCCGTGAATGATCAAGCAGGCGGATTTTGTGATCATCGTCGTCCCGACACCGGTCACCAAAGCGAAAGATCCGGATCTGAAACCGGTGGAATCCGCGTCAAAGATAGTCGGGCAGAACTTAAAGAAAGGCGCTATTGTGGTCCTGGAATCCACGGTATATCCCGGTGTCACCGAAGAGATCATGGGGCCCATTCTTGAGCGTGAGTCCGGCATGACGTGCGGCAAGGACTTTTTCATCGGCTTCTCCCCCGAGCGCATCAACCCCGACGATGAGGTGCACATCCTGAAAAAAATCATCAAGATCGTCTCCGGCATGGACAGAAAGTCAACCGATGACCTCTGCGAGCTCTTAGCCCTTGTCACCAACGTATACCGTGCACCCGACATCAAAACCGCCGAATCTGCCAAAGTAATCGAGAAGGTCCAGCGGGACCTGAACCTCGCGCTGATGAATGAACTTTCTATGATCTTTGCCCGGCTCGGACTTGATACGGACGAGGCTTAAAAGCCGCTGGCACCAAGTGGGACTTCCACCACTACAAGCCCGGCATGGTCGGCGGCCATTGCATTCCCGTCGACCCCTA
>JAPKXR010000129.1 GCA_026394715.1 Methanomicrobiales archaeon
GATCGTGGCACTGGCCGGGATTATACTGGTATTGGTCAACTTCGAGTACCTGGATTTCATGTATTTCGTGCCGTTCATAATTTTGGGAATCTTTTTCAGGAACCCCCCACGTGAACCTACAGTCTAAAAAAAGATACCAATGGTGTACCGGGTACATTATGGGCTCTAGCCGGCCCACAATAAAGCCGGACCGGTTGTCCCATGGGTTCCATCCCTTTGGTAACCGATCCACCCTTGGCTGTCAATAACGGGATAAAAATACCCAAAAGTGCCAGGGATCTTTTTCCTGGTCCTTTATTTTTTGAGGGCCAATTCAATTGCCACGCGGAGGTCATTGTCATCGAACGGTTTGACAATAAATCCATCTGGATTCGCAGCTTTTGCCCGTTCAAGCGTGATGCCATCTGAATGCGACGTCACGAATATCACGGGAATGCTAAAACCCTGTTTAATCATCTTTGCAGTCTCGATCCCGTCGATATCGCCTTTAATATTGATGTCCATCAGTACAAGATCGGGTTTTTTATTCACCACCAGCTCCATCGCCTCTGCAGCCGTCGTCGCACGCCCGCAGACCAAATATCCAAGGTTTATTAACCGCCAGTCCGCTACCCGGGCGATAATATCGTCATCTTCTACAAGGAGTATCGATTTTTCAATGTCCGGGACGATGATATCGTCATCTTCTATCGGGATTACCATTTTTTCAACCATCGTTATCACCAGATGAAATGATAGTGTTGTTGTCAGGCGATCTAATATCTTTAACCATGTGGCCCTGTGTCGCTGACAGACCGGAATGCACCCCATGGGACCAGTATCTCGAACCGTGCCCCGCTTCCGGGAACACCGTTCTCCTGAATCGTGATGCCCGTAATTGCGAGTATTTCCCGGGTGAGGAACAGGCCCATGCCGGTATTTTTTCCGGATACCTGTACCATCATCCTCGAAAATCAGCAGGGCGCAATTCCCTGATACCTGGGTGGATATTCTTATCCTCGTGATCGTCTCCCCGTACCGCATTGCATTATCAACCAGGTTGTAGAACACCTTCTCAAGTAGGGGGTCTGCATAGACTTCCATGTCCCCCGTGTTAACCTCAAAATGAATGCCGGTTTTTTCGAAATTCTGCAAGACCGAATCGATCACCCCGTGAACGTTCTGCCACAACGGGAGGTGGACGCCAACTTCCTGGTACTCCCGGGTAAATGCAATCTGTCGTTGTATAATCCGTGTTAAGTCCCTGATATCATTGAGCAACTGCATCTTTTCTTCCGGAGATGACGTTGCATTTGCCATATCGACACAACCTAACAACCCGGTAATCGTATTAAGGATATCATGCCGCGTGATATTATTCATCAGGTTTAATTTCCTGTTGGCAAGTTCTATCGCATCCTCAGCCCGCTTCCGTTCTGAAATATCAACAATGGCTGCAATACTGTCGGTAGTCCCGGGTATCATCACGACGCTGACAATACAGGAATGAGTATTCCCTGATGCATCGATCAGCCGGAAGAGATATTCCCGCGGTACATCTAAGGGGTCCACTCTCCGGTCTTCATGATATTTTTTCATCTTCTCCAGGTCTTCGGGATGAATAAATTCGGTCCAGCTCCGTCCGATACTATCCTCCTTTGGAATCCCGGTAAGAGTTGCCCACCCGGGGTTTGCAAGAATGATAGACGTGTCGCTGGCAATAATGATCGTGGCACTCCCCGTGTTATCAAAAATCGCCATATAAAGGTTTTTCGATTCAATTAACTGCTCTTCGGACCGCTTCCGTTCTGAATCATCTCGTAGCACCCCGTAGATACCGAGGGGCTTCCCATACTGGTCGAGACGTAAGGTACCTTCTTCATCAAACCAGTGGACATTCCCCCATTTGTCGAGGACCCTGAACGTGGAATGGAACTGGGCACCTTTTTCGAGGTCACGAGCCAAATCGTTTTCAACCCGGGCGAGATCTTCCGGATGAATGATCTCACGAAGTGTTTTTCCGATTATCTCATCTACCAGGTAACCATATTTATTGACCTGCGGTGAAATATACGTGAATATACCCGCCATATTTATAGAGAAGAGGACATCGCTGGTATTCTCCGTGAGCGCCCGGTACTCTTCCTCACTTTCCAGGAGAGCCTGTTCAATTTTTTTACGCCCGGTGATATCGGTGATTGTCCCCACATGCCCGATGATACGGTCTTCCCGGTTGAAAAC